>JALORT010000204.1 GCA_025458755.1 Methylotetracoccus sp. | reverse complement strand
CTGTACGAATTATTTCAAGGCTTCACTTGGCTCTCGGTCGGAGCGCTGGGCGTGAATCTGTTCGTGGTCGGCGTGATGATCATTGCCTTGGTTCGGGGGCGTCGCCCGACGACTGGGCAAGCAGTCTGACCACCCGAACCATCCGATATGGCCGCGATTTTTCCTATCCAGGCTCGCATTTGCGCAACGGTGAACGTCCCCGGTAGCATAATGCGCCACTAGTGGTCGCCGAAAACGCCGCCGTGGCGGACGGCTTGATGGCGGACGAATCGCCCGCGACGAGGGGTGTCATGACAGAGAAAAGCGCACCGCAGTTTATCCGTTGGTTCTCTCAGTTGGGAATCGAAGAGGTACCCTGGGTGGGGGGCAAGAACGCCTCGCTGGGCGAGATGTACCGTGAACTGACCGCGCAGGGGGTGAAGATACCGAATGGGTTTGCGGTGACCGCCGAAGCTTATCGGTACGTGCTCGGCCGAGCCAATGCCTGGCCCAAATTGCACGAGGCGCTGGACGGGCTCGATGCAAACGACGTGAACGATCTGGCGCGCCGCGCCGAGCAGGCTCGGGAAATCGTCTATGGTGCGCCGCTGCCGGATGATCTCGCTGCGGAGATTGTCGATGCTTATGCCCGGTTGAAGAGCGAATATGGACCGCGGCTCACCGTCGCGGTGCGCAGTTCTGCGACGGCAGAGGACTTGCCGACCGCCAGTTTCGCCGGGCAGCACGAGACATTTTTGAACGTCAGCGGGGAGGTCAAGCTGCTGGATACGGTCCGGCGCTGTTTTGCCAGCCTCTTCATGGACCGCGCCATTCGTTATCGCATCGACAACGGGTTCGACCATTTCAAGGTTTACCTGTCGGTGGGCGTAATGAAGATGGTCCGCTCGGATCTTGCGGCGAGCGGCGTGACATTTTCGCTCGACACCGAAACCGGCTTTCGCGACGTGGTGTTCATCACCGGCGCGTACGGTCTAGGCGAGAATGTTGTGCAGGGTGCGGTCGACCCTGATGAATTCTATGTGTTCAAACCGACGTTTCGGCAGGGTTGTCGGGCGGTTCTGCGGCGTTCGCTCGGCGCCAAGAAGATCAGGATGATTTATGCCGAGGGGGCGGGCCGTGAAACCACCCGTAACGAGCCGACGCCTAAAGCGGACAGGGAACGCTACTGCATCGGCGACGATGAGGTGTTCCAGATCGCCGATGCGACGATGCGCATCGAAGCACATTACAGTGCCAAGGCGGGTCATCCGATGCCCATGGATGTCGAGTGGGCCAAGGACGGCATCGACGGCCAAATCTATATCGTGCAGGCGCGGCCGGAAACGGTGGCCTCGCAAAAATCCGCGAACGTTCTGGAAGACTACGCGCTGGAAGGAAAAGGGCGGGTGCTCACGACCGGTCATGCGGTTGGCGGTAAGGCGGCCTCGGGCCAGGCGCGCATCATCACCGACGTCGCGCAGTTGCAGCAGTTCCAACCGGGCGAAGTGCTGGTCGCAGATACCACGACGCCGGATTGGGGGACGGTGATGAAGACCGCCGCCGCGATCGTCACCAACCGGGGCGGCCGCACCTGTCACGCCGCTATCGTTGCGCGCGAACTGGGCATCCCGGCGGTGGTCGGTTGCGATCATGCCACCGCCGCGATCAAGACCGGCGAGGCGGTCACGGTCTCCTGCACCGAGGGCGACGTGGGCCGCGTCTACGCCGGCATCATCCCGATCAAGTCGGTGCGCCTCGACTTATCCGCGCTGCCCCGGCCCAAGACCCATGTGATGTTGAACCTCGGAAATCCTGACATCGCCTTCCGGACGAGCTTCCTGCCAAACGACGGTGTGGGTCTGGCGCGCATGGAGTTCATCATCAGCGAGTCCATCCGGGCCCATCCGATGGCCTTGCTGCATCCGGAAAAGGTACAAGACGGAGCGGAACGTGCGCAGATCGAGAAGCTGATCCAACACCACCGCACCGCGGCGGACTTCTTCGTGGAACGCTTGGCGGAGGGGGTGGGCACCATCGCCGCGGCGTTTTTTCCCAAGCCGGTGATCGTGCGCATGTCGGACTTCAAGACCAACGAGTATGCCAGCCTGCTGGGCGGGCGCTGGTTTGAAGCCAAGGAGGAGAATCCCATGCTGGGATTCCGCGGCGCCTCGCGCTATTCCCATCCGGCTTATGCCGAAGGCTTTGCACTGGAATGCGCCGCCATGAAACGGGTGCGCGAGGTGATGGGGCTGACCAACGTCAAGCTGATGATTCCGTTCTGCCGGCGGGTTGAAGAAGGCGAACGCGTGCTCCAAGCCATGGCGGGGCACGGCTTGAAGCGCGGCGAAAACGGCCTGGAGATCTATGTGATGTGCGAGATTCCGAACAATGTCGTTCAGATCGATGCCTTCGCGCGGCTCTTCGACGGCTTTTCCATTGGCTCCAACGATCTGACCCAACTCGTACTCGGCGTGGACCGCGATTCGGAGATCGTCGCGTTCGACTTCGACGAGCGCGATCCTGGCGTCAAGGAGATGATCCGCCAGACGGTGGACGGCGCGCGGCGCAACAGCCGCCATTCGGGCATCTGCGGTCAGGCGCCTTCCGATTACCCGGAAATGGCGGAATACCTCGTGGAGATCGGCATCGACTCGATGAGTCTGAATCCCGATACCGTGCTGAAGACCACTCGCCATATTCTGGAGGTGGAAAAGCGCTTGGGTTATCCGCCTCGGTAGGGATCATCATGAGCCGGGCCGCGCCGTTGACCGCTCGACAGCCGCGGGGAAGGGATCTCGGGCCAGTTGATCCCCTGGTTCAAGACCAGGTCAGTGATGGACGGCACGAACGGCGGCTCCAGCACTGTGACATGATAACGGCGGGCTCGATACCGAAACCCGGGGCACCGCGAAGGCGAACCCTGCGGCGGAACGATCCACTGTCGGCGCGGAGCATGAGGATGGAAGCGCGCTAAGACACTGCCGCACAACCTGTTTGAACTACGAATTTGATCAGGAGGAGAAAACCGATGAGTGGACGATCCCTCTACGAGCGTCTGGGTGGGTACGATGGCATTACGGTTTTTGTGAACGACTTGCTGCCCCGCTTGCAAGCAGACGCGCTCGTGGGGCGCTTCTGGAAGAATCGGGGCGACGACGGGATTGCAAGAGAAAAGCAGCTGCTGATCGACTACGTGTGTTTCAGGGCCGGCGGCCCGATGTACTACACGGGCCGAGACATGAAGTTATCCCACCAGGGCATGAAGATCAGTGAAAACGACTGGTCTGCCTTTTTGCAGCATGTCGGTGCGACGATGGACGCTGTGAAGCTTGCGGAGCAGGAACGTGGCGACATCAACGCGTTCGTTGCGAGCCTGAAGGACGACATTGTGGAAGCCTGACCGGAGGGGTGATGCGGGGGCGTGCCTTTCCTCTATCGTTCGCCGCCGCGCCCAAATGTTCCCCGCCTGGTCCTTGACGGCGTCCGTCCGAAGCTCGCGCTTGACGGAACCCTCTGTTCGGAGCGACCGAAAGCGTTCTCCGATCACGTCTCGGGCGATTGGCCGGACACCTCGAAACGAGCGGAAAGATTCCTCCGAGAGTTGGTCGTCGTCCGCCGCACCGACCGTCTCGGTGAGAAGCCCGTAAAATCCGTGCCGCAGGTCCTCGAGCGCAGCGGGCTGGAGGGTCCCGAATAGCCGGTCCTGCCGCCGCTGAGTGCTCGGAGGATGGGTCATCTCTCAGGCCGCCCCGGTGCAAGCTCTTAGAGCCGCCTTTTGATGCGAGTCACAGACAAGACTGAAAGAGCACGAAAGGGAAAATGTCCGAATGTTCGACGTCCCGACGCGTGGTGCGTCAGCCGCTGAGCAAGGGGGCGAAGGGGGGGCTGTGGCGCGTGGCCTGGGTCAATCGTCGCCGCTTTCCCGGAAGAGTGCCACCACCGAGCCGGCTGCCAGCGCGGCGGTCATGATGACCATCGGCGTCCTCGGGTACCACAGCGCGGACGATGCCGTCAGCCCATGCGCGATCACGGCCGCAATGATCGCGGCGGCGGTTGCAGAGATGAGACAAAGCCGTAGTTTCACACTCTGCCCGTCGGTTGCGCACCGGATGGTACGAGCTCGAACGGGTGCTCGGATCGATTGGCAATCCCGCCTGTCACTCGGTGCATGGCATACGCCGCCTGAGGAGATGGTATTCATCGAATATGAAAAACCGGTGTCAGTCGCTCTCATCGATCGCCGCATCGCGCGGACTCGATTCTGAACTTGGCGAGGCGTCTTTTCCGTGTGTGGACACCATGCGACGGAAGTCGCTGCCGAACGTCCGCGGCGGTGTTGGGTCGCGGTTGGGTATCATGGCGTCGTGATCATCAGGTTCTTCATCCATCGCGTTGCCCATCATGAACACCACCGACGATGCTACGAACGACGCCGACACTCGGGGCGAGGCACGGGAGCGGGCAACGAATGGCTGCCGCTGGTTGAACCGCACCCTGGTGGGCGCGGGACTGACCAGTGCACTGGGTGACTTCTGTTACGAAACGACCACGGTCATTTTGCCGGGCTTCCTGGCGGTGCTGGGTATTCCCGCCGCGGCGCTCGGCATCATCGAGGGTCTGGCCGATGCGGTGGCCAGCTTCACCAAGATGGCCGCCGGCTATATCGCCGACAAACTCGGCCATCGCAAGCTGCTGGTCCTGTTGGGTTATACGCTGACGCCGCTCGGGCAGGCTCTGATCGCGCTGGCGGCGGGCTGGCCGCTGATTCTTTTTGGACGGCTTGTGTCCTGGTTTGGCAAGGGTCTGCGCGGGCCGCTGCGTGATGCCATCGTAACCCAGGCCGTTTCGGCCGACACCCGCGGTCGGGCGTTCGGGTTCCACCGTGCGATGGACACCGTCGGCGCGGTCGCCGGCCCGTTGCTCGGCGTCGTGCTGTTGGGCTGGGCGCAGGGCTTGGAC
>JALORT010000203.1 GCA_025458755.1 Methylotetracoccus sp. | reverse complement strand
CTACGACCGGGTCATGCGGGAGGAACGCCCGAAACTCTCCAAAATGCTTCGGGATCTCGGCCATCCGGACGTACGCGACATCGTGTTTCTCGTGGTCAATTCGCAAACCGAGCCTGAATACCGTCGGGCG
This sequence comes from Methylotetracoccus sp., assembly GCA_025458755.1. Taxonomy (GTDB): domain Bacteria; phylum Pseudomonadota; class Gammaproteobacteria; order Methylococcales; family Methylococcaceae; genus Methylotetracoccus. The sequence continues at coordinate 4,810 of JALORT010000203.1, read as the reverse complement.
ATTTCCGGTCTCAGTCCTCCGCTGGCTGATGTGTTGGATGCCGTCGCCAGTGTTCAGATCGACCGGTACAACATCGAAACCATCGAACTGGTCCAAAGCGCCTTCGAGAGATGGACGCAGGAACTTTCACGACAAGGCCATCCGGTCAATTTCCAGATGATCCAGGTCGGCTTTGACGATGTGACGGATGAGCCGCAACGAACCTACCTGCACAACCTGCCGACCAATTATTCGCTTCCGGCCGCGGATGTCGATCGGTTGCGGGTCACCGGGCGCACGCTGCTGAAGAACCATCCGGAGTTCAGACGTCTGGTGAAGCAATACAGCGGTGCGTGTGAGTGAGGGAGATGCGAATCAGTCCAGCCGATCAGCCCCTGATCGCCTGCAGCACTTCCCGATGTGACACTTCATGGGTCCAGATCTCGAACTTTTCCAACCGGTGCCGCCCGAAGCTGGTGGTCAGCGCCGCATCTGCTGCATCGCGGCCACGGGCCATCAGAACCCTGCCGATCCGAGGCTGATTATTGCGGGCGTCGAAGGTATACCACTGGCCTTCGAGGAAAACTTCGAACCAGGCGCTGAAGTCCATCGGCGGCACGACCGGCACTTCGATATCCCCCAGATAGCCGGTGGCGTAGCGGGCTGGAATGCCCATGCACCTGCAGAACGTGATCGCGAGGTGAGTGTAGTCACGGCATACGCCCCGTTGATCCTGAAAGGTGTCGTGGGCCGTGCGGTCACAGCGTGCCGATTCATGGGCGAACGTGACATGACTGTGCACCCAGTCACAGATCGACTGAACCCGCCGCCAGCCGGTCGGTCCCTGGCCGAACAGGTCCCAGGCGACGTCCGACAGCTCCTCGATCTCGCAATAACGACTGCCCAGGAGGTAAAGCAGCGTCTCCGGGGGCAACTCACGTATGGGGTGTTGGCGCGCATCCGGGTTGACGATATCCGGCGAGCCGCTGTCCACCACGATGGCGTCGTTTCTCAAGTGCAGCCGTCCGCCGGGGCAGAACGCACGGGCACACCGATTCCCGTAAATGTCGACGAAATCCTCGATGTGCATCGCGGGATCGCTCGTCAGTCGTTCGGGCGTCATCAGGAACGAAGCCCGGCTTGGATGCGTATACAGCATCATGATCAACTCCGTCGGGTGTGGAAACGAATACGCGATGTCGAAGCCGATTCTTATGAACATGGTGTTTCTAATGAAAAAGCAGGGTTTGATTCAGGAATTCAACGGTGGATGTCTTGGCTCATCGAACGAAAGCCGCGGTCTGTTTACAATGCCGAATGTCATCCGCGTGTCACATTTCTTGAAGACGGCTCTTCTTGTCCGATGCGCCGACTCAATCCTGCTTGCGATAATGCCCGCCGGCGCCACGCTGACCTCTCTGCTCGTAACTGAAACGAAGCGCACTTAGTGTCCATCACTTTTCCTCGCTCTTGCGCTATGTCTGTTCAATGCTCTGTTTCATCACCAATCAGGAGAAGAAAATGACTTACTGTGTGGGATTACTGCTGAATCAAGGGATGGTTTTCGCGTCGGATTCCAGGACCAATGCCGGTGTGGACAACTTCGCCAAGTTCTGCAAGATGACGGTGTTTGAACGTCATGACGATCGAGTCATCGTAATGTTGAGTTCGGGAAATCTCGCCGGCACTCAGGCCGTCATCAGCACCCTCCGGCAGCGGGCGGAGACCGAGAGTCCGAATCTTTGGAGTGCCCACACTCTCTTCGATGTCGCGAGCCTGGTATCGGACGCGATGCGTGATGTCGACCGTCGTGACGGTCCTTATCTGTCCGAAAGCGGCGGATTCAACGCGTCGTTCATACTTGGCGGGCAAATTCACGGCGAGCCGATGCGGCTTTTCCGGATCTACGCCGAGGGTAACTTCATCGAAGCCGCATTGGAAACGACGCCTTATTTTCAAACCGGCGAGGCCAAGTACGGCAAGCCCATCATCGACCGCGTCATCACTCCCGCCACCAGTCTCGCCGATGCGGCCAAATGCGTGCTGGTCTCCTTCGATTCGACGATGCGCAGCAATCTGTCGGTCGGGATGCCGATCGATCTGATTTGCTATCAGCGCGACAGTCTACGCATCCAGATGCGCCGCAGGTTTGACGAAGGTGATGCCTATTTCTCCACGCTCAGCGGTGAATGGAGTGCGGGTGTCCGCGACGTCTTCAGCCGATTGCCTGAGCCCGAATTGATGACATGATGCCCCGGTCATACTCGATCATCACGTTGATCGGCGCCGGATGGGCATTCCCGGTCGCCGCGCCGAACCGCTTGCTTCTGAGCGCCCTGCTGATGGTGCGGCGGGGCGATAAAGCCGATCTTCTCGCATCGCATCACGCACCGAACAGGCAAGAAACGTCGACGCGAAGGTGTTTCGGGCGGAGGGCCAGCCGCCCAAGCCGCGGCAACACGCGGGTTTGCGGCAGAAGGGTTAAGGGCGACTCGGGTGAACGGCCGGCACGACTACGCGTTGTCTGACCGGACAAGGCAACGAGTCCGGGAGCTGAATCTCCATCGCAATCGGGAGATGATCCGAACAGGCGAAATCCAGCACCCGGACCTTCCGCACCATCAGACTTGGCGTGACCAGAATGTGGTCCAGCATCTTTTGCGGCCGCCAGCTTGGGAACGTCTTCACCTCGCACATCGGATCACAGAGCTGCGTGGATGCAGTCAGCAACTGCAACTCCGGTGAGTTGGGCTCGCAGTTCAGATCGCCCATCAGGACGAGGTGCGGTATGTTGCGGATACGTTCACTGACGAAACGGATCTGTCTCAGCCTTGCGCGACGCCCCAATGCGAGATGCAGAATGCACAGATGCAGGGACTGCTGCGGATCCCTGCCGAAACGGGCGAGCAATGCGCCGCGTCCCGGCAAGCCGGGAAGTTTATAATCATGCACCGAATCCGGCCGGAAGCGGCTCAGCAAGCCGTTGCTGTGCAACGCGATGTTCCCGAAACGGCGGTTGATCTGGTTATGCCAGAACGCGAAACCGGCATGCTCGGCCAGATATTGAGTCTGCACGATGTGATGGCTGCGCGCCCCGCCGCCGTCCACCTCCTGCAGCCCGACGAGATCGAACGGCCGCAGCAGGTGGGCAATGCGGTTGAGATTCGGCAATCGTTTGCTGGACGGCCACACATGCCGCCAGCTGCCGGTGATGTAGTCGCGGTAGCACGACGTGCTGATCCCGGTCTGGATGTTAAAGCTCGCCAACCGGACGACACAGGCGGGCAGTAAGTGCGAATCCGCTTCACCTTCCGTCACGGTCGTGTCGTCCCGTGACGGACCAAGGAGATTTCCGAGGGTCATCGGCAGGTAGGTGGACGGAGCGGTGCCTGCGCAAGCCGACGCGACGAAGCAGACACCCTATTTGGCCGCTTTTTTCGGCGGGCTTTGTGGCGTTTCCAAAGCGATCAGACCATTCAAAACTTCGATCATTTGCGGGAAGGACTTGGCCAGCTTCCCTCCAGTCCGGTATTTTCCGTTGACCACCAACGCCGGTGTGCCGGTCACGCCGTAGCGGGCGGCCATACCCGCGGCCTGCCGCATCTTCGAATCCACCGAGAAGGATCGGTAGGCCTTGCGGAAATCGTCGGCCGAGATGCCGTGTTTGGCGAAGAAGTCAGCCAGCTCGTCTTCCGTTTCGAGCTTGAGCCTCTGGTTTTGAATCGCTTCGTACAGCAGCGTATGCATTTTGTCGATGACGCCGAGCGACTCCGCGGTGAAATACGCCTTGGCGTGGGCGGCCCAGCGGTCATTGAATATCGCCGGTTGACGGATGAAAACCACGTTGTCCGGCTTTTTCTTTAACCAGGCGTTTAGGTCCGGTTCGAAGTGGAAACAATGCGGGCAACCGTACCAGAAAAATTCCAGCACCTCGATTTTGCCGGGGTCCGCCGTCGGCTGCGGCGGATTCACCAGCTCGTAATCTCGGCCTGCCTGGAGTGCAGGCTCGTCAGCGGACTCGGCACGCGGCGCGGACGCCACGGCGAGGAGGAAGAAGATGACAACGTTGCACAGCGTGCCCAGGGAAATAGCTTTCATGGTGTCCGTAGGAAGTTCTCAGGGGGCAACAGTTGAACCGTCGCGATGACCGCCCGCCCCCCGGCGGTCGGCCATCAGCGAAAAAAAAGCGCGGGGGTCAAGAGCCTCGACAGCTCACTGCATGCTGGCCAGGTAGTCTGAGACAGCCGCAATATCGTCGTCGCTCAACCTTCCCGCAATCGACCGCATCATTTTGTTGGGATCGTTGTACCGCGATTCCGTCTTGAAGTCGTGCAGGGTTTTCGCAAGATAAGCCGAGTACTGTCCGTGCAATGCAGGAAACGCGGCCGGCTCGTTTCCTCTGGCTTCCGGCCCATGACAGCCGGTGCAGGCGGGCAGTCCCACGTCCGGATCACCGGCCAGAAAGAGCGTCCTGCCGCGTTCGTTCACGGGCGCAGGCTCCGCCGAGAGCTTCTGCTCGGCAAAATAAGCGCTCAGGTCGGCCATGTCTTCATCGCTCATCGCCGCCGCCATCGCCGACATCGTCGGCTCGGGCCGCTTGCCGGACTTGAAATCGTTGAGCTGTTTGATGAGGTAACTGGTCTTTTGCGCCGACAATTTCGGGAACATCGGAACATTGCCGATGCCGTTCTCACCGTGACAGCCGGCGCAACTTTCCGCCTTTATTTTCCCAGCCGATGCGCTGCCGGCGGCATGCGCCTGCGTCGTCGTCACCAGCGCCATCGCGCACAGCCAGAGCCAGGGTTGTTGTTTCATCGCTTGCCTCGTCGGA
>JALORT010000202.1 GCA_025458755.1 Methylotetracoccus sp. | reverse complement strand
CTGATGCGAAGCTTCGATGCCGATCTCATGGTTGTCGTCGCCTACGGCCTGATTCTGCCTGCAGCGATCCTCGGCATACCCCGTCTCGGGTGTATCAATGTTCATGCCTCGCTGCTCCCGCGATGGCGCGGGGCCGCCCCGATCCCACGCGCTATTTTGGCCGGAGATGAAGAGACGGGTATTACCATCATGCAAGTGGAACCGAAACTGGATGCGGGTCCCATGTATCTCAAGCGCCGTTGTCCGATTCATTCGGGGGAGACGGCGGGAGAACTCCATGACCGGCTTGCGGACCTTGGGGCGGAAGCGCTGCTGAGCACGCTCACGGTACTCGAGAACGGCACGGCCGTGGCGGAGGTCCAGGATGAATCGCTGGTCACTTACGCGGAAAAGCTCAGCAAACATGAAGCGACGCTCGACTGGAGCCAAGCGGCCGTCGTGCTCGACCGGCAGGTAAGAGCGTTCAATCCGTGGCCGGTGGCGGAAACGAGCCTTGGCGATCAGACGCTGCGAATCTGGCGCGCCGAGGTCCTTGCCGAAGCGTGTTCCGCCGTGCCGGGGTCGGTCCTTGCCGGCCGGAAAACCTGGGACGTGGCGACGGGAGATGGCGTGCTGCGCTTGCTCGAGGTTCAGTTGCCGGGCCGCAGCCGAATTCGCGCCGAGGACTACCTGAACGCCCATAAAGCGCCGCTCCGGTTGGGCCATCGAGACGCTGGGTGAACACGCGTGCCGTTGCGGCCGACGTGCTGGCGCGGGTGATCACGGGTGGCGAATCCCTGTCAGCCGTCCTTGCCGAAGTCGCCCCCGAGCTGGCCACCGCACAGGATCGCGGTTTCCTGCAGGCGCTTACGTACGGCGTCTGCCGCTGGTACGGGGATCTCGATTTTCTGCTGGGCAAGCTTGCGCCGCGACCGATCAAAGACCCCTGGATCAAAGCTTTGGCCTTGGTCGGTCTGCACCAACTGAAAAGGATGCGTGTGAAACCGCACGCCGCGGTGGCAGAAACAGTTTCCGCCGCTCAACGGGCACCTTGGGCCAAGCCGTTTCTGAACGGCCTGCTGCGCAGTTACCAGCGTCAGAAATCGTGCCTTGACGCCGAGGCTGACGGCATCGAAAGCGCCCGGTACGCCCACCCGACCTGGCTCATCGATCGGTTGCGCAGCGACTGGCCGGAGGATTACGAGACGATCCTGACGGCGAACAACGAGTCGCCGCCGATGACGCTGCGCGTCAACCGCAGACGATCGACACGGCCGGCTTACCTGACCCTGCTGCAGCAGAACGGGATGCCTTCGCGTCAAGGCGCCGTCAGCCCGGAGGCGGTGATTCTCGATCAGCCCCGGCCGGTGCAGGAATTGCCGGGTTTCGCGGAAGGCATCGTGTCGGTCCAAGATGAAGCGCCTCAGCTGGCCGCCGGTCTGCTGCAATTGGAAGCTGGGCAACGGGTGCTTGATGTGTGCGCTGCCCCCGGCGGAAAAACTGCGCATCTGCTGGAGATCGGACCGGCGCTTCGGGAGTTAGTGGCGTTGGATATTTCCGCCGAACGGTCGGCATCGATCCAGGCCAACCTTGAACGGGCCGGCCTGAAAGCGACGTTGGTCGTCGCCGATGCGACGCGGCCTGTGGATTGGTGGGATGGGAGGCCGTTCGACCGCATTCTTCTCGATGCGCCCTGTTCTGCGACCGGAGTCATCCGCAGGCATCCGGACATCAAGCTGCTGCGCCGCTCCTCGGACATCGCCCCGCTCGGCCAATGTCAGCGCGATTTGCTGGAAGCGGTCTGGCGAACGCTGAAGCCTGGCGGGCTGTTACTGTACGCGACCTGTTCGGTGATCAAGGCGGAGAATGATGAGAACATCGAGGGCTTTCTGCAAAGCCGCCGGGATGCACGCGAACTGCCGATCGAGGCGGCCTGGGGACGGCCGGCACGCCGCGGTCGCCAAATCCTGCCGGGAGACGACGCTATGGATGGGTTCTTTTACGCACGCCTGACGAAGGTCGGCTGATGTTGCGCCGATGGTTGCGTGTCTGTCTAATGAGCCTGGTCATGGCGGGCGGGGGGGCATCGTCGAACGATGAATTTTCGATCCGTCGCGCGGTACTCTACCCGTCCGGGTCGCATTACGCGCTCGATGCCGACATCACCTACGACTTCTCCGCGACGGCGATCGAAGCGCTGGAAAACAGCGTTCCGCTGACGATCGTCCTGCAATGCAAGATCGAACGGGAGCGTTCCTACCTCTGGAACCAAACCGTGATCGACTATCGGCGGCGCATGCAGGTCCGTTACCATCCGCTGGGCCAGCTGTATCAAATGACATCGGAAGATCGCGAGGCCTCCCAACGTTATGCCAGTCTGCGCTCACTGCTGACTGCGCTGGGGACAATTCGCGGACTGCCGATCGTTCCCGCGGAGCGGATCGAGGCTGGCGAAACCTACCGCGCCGGTTTGTCAGTTTGGCTGGATATCGAATCGCTGCCATTGCCGCTTCGGCCAGCGGCCTACCTTTCGTCGAGCTGGTACCTCAGTAGCGCTCCATTCCAATGGTCTTTCGAAAGATCCGAATAAAGCCGCCGCTCAGCGTGATCGTGATCGTTCTGTTCGGGGCGATCATGGGATCCTTACACCTGATGAGCGCGGCCACGCAGGATTCGTCGCGACTCGGCGAAATGTATTCGTTGCTGCTGGTGATCAACAGCCTGGGTTCGGTCCTGCTGCTGGCCCTGGTGGGCGCCAACATTTTCTGGTTGATCCGACAATTGCGCCTGCGCGCCGCGGGCTCGGCGCTCACCGCCCGGATGATCTTTCTGTTCATCCTGCTGACGTTGACGCCCGCCGCGATCGTCTTCTACTTCTCGATGTTTTTTCTGCAGCGCAGCATCGACAGCTGGTTCGATGTACGCATCGACCAGGCCATGGACGACGCTCTGAAGCTCGGCCAAGCGGCGATCGATGAACGGATGCGGGCGATCCTGAAGCAAACCGAGCAAGGCGCGAAACGGCTGGAACACTCGACGATGTCGGACATTGCTCTGGCGCTCGATGAGTTGCGCGAGGGGAGCGATGAAGGCGAGCTGACGGTCTTCTCGAAGCAGGGCCGGATCATCGCCTCCAGCGGATCACAGCCCGGATTGATGATTCCTGACCTTCCGGATGCCGGAACCCTGATTCAGGTGAGACCGGGCCGGTCGTACATTGGTCTGGAACCCGGCATGCACGGACATTTGCAGGTGCGGGCGCTGGTTTCCTTCTCGGACGACTCATCGTTTTTTCTGCAGGCGCTTTACCCGCTGCCGCTGCGCGTGTCGCTACTCTCGGAAACGGTGGAGTCGGCCTATATCCACTATAAGGAACTCGTCTACCTGCGCAGCTCGCTGACCCGGAGTTTCTCCCTCGCGCTGTCGCTGGTGTTGCTGTTGAGCCTGCTGGCCGCGATCTGGGTGGCGTTCATCAGCATCCGGCGTATCATCGCCCCGGTTCGGCACTTGGCGCAAGGCACGCGGGCGGTCGCGGAAGGCCGCTACGAGCAGCGGCTGCCGGTGAAACAGCGGGACGAGTTGGGGTTCCTGGTGGAATCCTTCAATGCGATGACCGAGTCCTTATCCCAAGCGCGTGACGAGGCTCATCGGTCGCGGATGGAGGTGGAGCGTCAGCGCGCTTACTTGGAAACCGTGCTCGCCAATCTGTCCTCGGGGGTGTTGAGTTTAGATGCGGGGATGCGCATTCTGACGGCCAACCACGCCGCGGATTCCATTCTCCACGCCGGATTGAGTCTTGCGGTCGGCACCGCGATGTCTGACATCAAACGGAGTTTTGACCATCTCGCGGATCTGATGGCGCTGGTCGAGCAGCGACTGACCGGTGACAGCGGCCCCTGGAACGAGGAAGTTCCGTTTAACAGCCCGCAGGGAAGGCAGGAGTTGTTGTGCCGGGGAACCCCGCTGTTCAGCCGCGACGGGGAGCGGCAGGGCGCGGTGGTCGTGTTCGATGACGTCACCGCATTGATCCAGGCACAGCGGCAAGCCGCCTGGAGCGAAGTGGCCCGCCGTCTGGCCCACGAAATCAAGAATCCGCTCACACCGATCCAGTTGTCGGCGGAGCGGCTGAAGCTCAAGCTTGCGCCCCACCTGGACGAACCGGATGCCAGTTTTCTTGAACGCGCGACGCGCACGATCGTGCAACAAGTTGAAGCCATGAAGACCATGGTCAACGCGTTCGCGGAGTACGCTAAACCCTCGATCATTCAGGTGCAGCGGGTCGACCTGTGTGCGTTGATCGAAGAAGTCGTCGCGCTCTATCCCCCTCAAGCCGGCCTATCTTTCGACCTTCGACTGTCGGATGATGTGCCGGAAATCATTGCTGACCCTGTAAGAATGCGCCAAGTGCTGCATAATCTGATCAAGAATGCGCAGGAAGCGACCGCTCACATCGCATCGAGGCGAGTGGCGATCGTCGTCACCACCACCGAAGAGGAAGCTGGGCCCGCCCACGCGGAGATCCTGTTTCGGGACAACGGCCCCGGCATTCCCAATGAACAGGCCGACCGCATCTTCGAACCGTATGTCACCACCAAGGCCAAGGGAACCGGTTTGGGCTTGGCGATCGTGAAGAAAATTGTCGAAGAGCACGGGGGTACGATTCGACTGGAACCGTCCGATCGAGCCGGGGCAGCCTTCCTGATCCGGCTGCCGCTCGCCGTGCAGGAGTCCATGAAACCATACCGAATATCCGTCGGGGCGAACCATGAGTAAAACCAACATCCTGGTGGTCGATGACGAGCCCGATATCCGCCAGCTTCTGGCGGAAATCCTCGAGGACGAGGGTTACCTCGTCGCCAGCGCCGAAAGCGGTGTCGCGGCCCGCAAGTACCTGAACGAACAGCTTCCGGACCTCATCCTGCTGGATATTTGGATGCCGGATGAGGATGGGATCAGCCTGCTGAAGGACTGGTTGACCAGCG
>JALORT010000201.1 GCA_025458755.1 Methylotetracoccus sp. | reverse complement strand
CAAGCACTTGTCACGCACCGTGTAGCAGAGCTCGTGGAAATCCCTGATGGCTCGATCCAGGCCCGCGGGCAGCAACGCTTTTTTCCCCGCGAGGTTCTTGTTCAGCTTCGCCAGCTCAGAAGACAGCCGCTGCAGGTCCGATCGCTGCTCACTAATGCTTCCCGCCGTCTGCACAGCTGAGTAGACGCCATAAATGGAAGAGAATGCTGCGAAACCGCATCCGCCGCCGAGCGTCTGTACGCATGAAACGATTCCAGCCGCCACGCCGGCGTTGGCCATCTGCGCATCGAGAATGGTCTTGATCTCTGCCTCGGTGACTTTCTTCTTGCTGGTCTCGATGCGCTGCTGCAGCTTCGCGACCTCTTGTTCACCATTCTTGACGTCGCGGCTCAGCACGTTCAGCAGATTGCTGGGTGGTCCGTCGACGAGCGCGCGCAACCTGTCGCGAAAGATCGCCTGCCGTTGCTCTTCGAGGGCGCCACAGGTCGTGGAACGGGGGGCCCAGTTGCCAACCGTGACCACCCTGCTGGGGTCAACCGCGAAGCTCTTGAAGCAGGCTGGATCGAGCTGTTGCTGGCCGTGGGCCGCGAATGCCGCGACGAGCATGCCGGCCGCCGCAAGGAGCGGTCGCGCCCATGCCACGTGCAACCACGGACCTCGCTGCACCAGGTTGAGCCGCTCACACCGAGCGATGGCACGAGGAGTCGGCTTGTCTCGGTTCACGCTGCTGCCCTCCCACCCGAAAGCGCCCCCACCGGGCGTTATATCGCTGCCGAAATCGTCGACTCATGTGCGGCCTTCGTCCGCCACTGCCCGCCACTTCCCGCACCAGTCCGACGAGTTGCTCACCACCGGCCACGCCAGGTCGATGAACCGATCAAGGTCGTGAGACTCAGGGTCGCCACCGGTGCGTGCCGCCGGCAGATGCCGAAAGCGGACCCGAACTCACGCTGAACTCGGCCGCTTCCTGGATCAAATTACCGACAGGTCTCGCATTCCATTGCGCACTCCGCTCGCACTGGAAGATTGCCCGCGCGCGGACATCACGTTCGGCGCGGGCGCACACCGCGAGCATTGGACGGACAGCCGACGCCGTCCGCGACACAGATAGATCGAAAGGGTGGACCCTGAGTCTCGCCCTCGCGCCTGACGCGCGATGATTCCCTGGCGCTTTCCTAACCACGACGTCTCCCTCCCGTGGTTCTTGTGTTTTCTGGTCTTTTAGGACCATCCTCTGCCCCTGTCAATATTCTCCGCTGCGCCGAAGACCGGATGGAAACTTGTCGCACCGTAGAAACTCACGCCACACCTGACAGGCTCGACGACCACGTCGAGCGCTGACGTTTGGAACGTAATCCGACAGACCGCACGCGCACTCACGCGTGACTCGCGAACCGGTCGACTGGCGCGCGGTATCTTTCGAGCTCGAGATCGACCTCGAGAAACTTGCCCACCGCCGTTTTCTCGCCGACCGGGCCACCGCCGAGGACGCGGACAATCGAATCATGGACCGTCTGCGTGCCCGCAATTGACGTTGGCGCGGTGGGGATCGATTAATCGACGCATCGACAACATCGCCGCATCTTAAAGGCGCGCATCTCCGGTCTCGATTGTCGGCAGCGGAGTCGGCACAACGACCTCTTCAGTGCGCTGGTTCCTGCAGTCCGCCTCAATCACAGTGTGACCGAGCGCGAAACGCGAACCCGTCCGGCGCACATGTTTCTTGAACAGTCCTGGTCGCCAATTCCCGTTCTCGTCTAAAGCTGGAGACCCATAGCGGCAGACTTGCCGAATCCACCGTACGCAGCCAGTGAGATCGTCTAACTCCAAACGGCCGCAGGTGTGGCCGGTAGGGTTTGGTTCAACGGTAATTTGCGCTGTACACAGTTCCGATCCAACCACCAACGCGTCACTACACCCGCTCTTGTAGATTCGCCGCGAGTTGTTTGCCGCGAAGTCCACAAGTTCGCCGTTCAGTTTCTCGACAAGCAGGTCCTGCTCCGTCAACGGCACCAGTGAGTACGGCAGCTTTACTGTGCCTGCCGACGGAATGCTGACCGGCCCGATCGGGCGTGCCCGCAAGACGTGAACCTCACCTGATGGAAGCTGCACAACGGTCTGAACGGCCACTTGCCCGTCCGCAATCGCTTCAAGGACGGATGATCGGACTCGATCTGGCAGCTCCACGACAACCCTGAATCCGCTCCCGCCCCGAATCACATCTGACTCGATATCGCCCATTGTGACACCACGCAGTTCCCGCCCGTCGATCGCCGGCAGTAACTCGTGCCAGGACGATTCCGGCAGCTCTTGGCGGATTCGCAGCAATCTGGGAGAGAGAACTGTGCCCCGACGAATTCCCGGATCCCGCGTCGCCAGCGCGAGCGCCCTTCGATCGGTCACAACGCCGTCTCTGGCGACTTGCCATCGAGCGACCCGCGACGGCACCGGCAGATTCTCCGCGCACGAAGTCGCCCCGGCCATCTCGGCGGGGGCAGAACCGGGGGCCATCGGACATGCGCGAAACGGTTCTGTATCAATTCGATAGGTAATTCCAAGGTGACCGACGTCCAACAAATCGAGCTGGTAGGGAACCAGCGCCGCAACGGCAAGCACCTCCTCCGAGTTCCATCCTGTCCTGGCGACGAGGAACGCCGCCGATCCCGGAATTGCATCTCCGAAATATTCGACTACACCGGCTCCCGCCGCAGTTGCGCCCTGCGCTTCGTCGGGATCAGCGAACACCTGCAGATACGGAATCTCCGAGTATGCGAGGTAGTGGTAACGCAGTGGCGAGGGCTGCTTGATCAGGCTCTTGACCAGGCTCGCGTCACCGGTCGCCTCCGAGACCGGGTCCAGCTGTTGAATTGCCGCTTTGACGGTCATGATGTTTGAGAGCCCAGGAATCAGGGGACCGTGGTACTTTCCGCTGGACTCCGTGATCTTCTGACTCACTGCCTGTACGTTCCCGTCGGTCTTGCTGACGGCGCTACTCTGCGCTCCGTAGGTCAGCTTGGCCGCCCTCGAGACCGTTTCGGCGGTCACCTTGTCACTCGCCTTCTCCGAATAGTCCGCCTGGTAAAACGCACCAAAGTCGATCTGCTGCAGCAGGCCGGTGCCGAATCGCTGCCGGAACTGCCTCCGAATGCGACGCACTTCCTCGGCCCTGTCCGACTCCAGTGCCGCAACCAACTGCTGTCGAAGTTCGCGCACCTCAGGCACGACCGAGTCATTACTGGTCGCAGTGACCGCATACGGCTGCCCGTTGCGGGCCAGATAGGTCCGCTTGGCCATGAAGCGCATGTACACGCTCACGTAAATGTTTGAGTCAGTACGTGAATCCGTGAGCACGCGGTTGTATCGCGCGGCCGCCCCCAATCCGCTGAAGGCGCCACTCGCGCGCGCACCGACCGAGGTGCTCCGGGTCATGGACATCAGAGATTCCTGGATCTCGTGATTCCAGGACAGTCCACCTGCCGTCGAATCGTGTTTCGCCTCAATATCGGCCAGGACAGATTGCTTCAGCGCTCCGGGTGATCCATTCGGGGTCACGGCATCCACTTCGACGCCCGCACCGATTTCCGGCGGAAGCCCGGCGTCCCATGGGAACTCAACGCCAGCGGATGCAACTCCACTGACGGCCAGACCCAAAGCGACCAACAGTTGCTTCGCCACGCGACCCGCGACGACATGCATCCAAGAGAGTTCGAACCGTGAGACCACCACGCACCACCTCACCCCAAGACGGATCGAGCACATATCATCATGGGCCCACGCAACGGATCGCTGCGAGTATTGGACGGACTCCCGCCGCGCGCCTGACGCGCGATCACCCCCTGGCGCCTCCCCAACCATGACGTCTCCTTCCCGTGGTTCCGGTTCTTTCTGGTCTTTTAGGACCATCCCCTGCCCCTAACAACACTACCCGCGGTGCAAAAGAGGCCTCAATGGCGAATCGCACCGCAGCGGAATTGTCCGGGAGGAGCACGAAGGAACCCGGCTCTGTCAGCCGCTGCCCTCCAGCATCGCTAAAGCCGATCTACGCGCGTCCCAGACCGCTGCGCCAGCCCGCAGCTGGTCTAGGTAGGTGCGTCCAGCCTGACTGATCCCGCCGTCCGTAAGCGCTTCGAAGTTCTCAATGACCTCGAAAAAATTGCGGGTTCCGGCATCATCCAGATGCTCGATCGCAAGTCGCTCGATGGTCCGGTCGTCTAGCCTCGCTCGAAGTAGCGGCGCAAGAGCCCTCGGCCACGAGGTCCCGCCGTGTCGCGATAACAGTAATGTCACCGCATGGTCCAAGGGGTAGCCGTCGCTGCAGCGAGCAAGGTAGCGCTCGGCGGCTTGTTGCTTCACGGTGGCGTCAGAGAAGTTGCCGAAAATCGGGAACGCGAGCCGGCCTGCGCTGGTGTCATCGCCGGAGCTTGCGATGAGATTGACAAGGCGATAGAGGCCACTCTCCTTCGCTGTCTCCGCGTCCATGCGGTATAGCAGCGCCTCGACGCTCGCGCTGGTGTCGCCCGACTTACGCGCATCACCTGACGCCTCCAGCCAGGTGTCATGCAGCCAGTCCACAACTCTCCGCCATAGCGTGCTATCACGGAGGAAGAGATCTGGCAGACACTGCGCCCGTTCCGCATCCCAAAGCAGGTCGGGCAGATACACGTCGCGTTGCACAGTTCCCATTGCGCAAATGTAATCAGAACCGGACCCCGCGCCGCGGTCAAGAACCACCTCGACGCGCTGAATGTATTGTGCGACGCGGTCGCTTTCAGTCGTTAAGGGATCGCTCAAAGCGCGAACATCCCCTGGCGCCTCCCCAACCACGACGTCTCCCTCCCCGTGGTTCGTGTATTTTCTAGCTATTTATGCCCGTGGTCCCACGGTGTCAACATCTCAGTCGGACAGGATGCCGCGAGCAAGCCATGTTGTTGCAGGCGTAAGGCGATTCTGTGCGGTCTCGATCCCTATCAGCGCTTCTGGCCTCCACC
>JALORT010000200.1 GCA_025458755.1 Methylotetracoccus sp. | reverse complement strand
GCCGGACCCCCGGCCACGCAGTTCCTTGATCAGAACACGATCGATCTTGATGAAGTCGACGCCGAATCGTGACAGTAAAGCCAGATTGGCCCCACTCAAGGTGACATCATCGAGGGCGATCCGAACGCCGGTTCGACGGTTCGCCGAGTTCAATGCCTCGAGTCCCAGACGGTCGGGGTGCCCTTTTCCGTGATCTCCAGAATGATCTGCCCGGCAACATCAAGCAGGCCCGATTGATATCCGAGGAAGAATTCACCGTCGTGCAAACCTTGGGTCAATGTCGTCGAGTTCGATCATGTGGACCGCGTGTCTTCCGGTTGACGGGTATCTGTATCAATCCTGCGCGGCAACATCAGCAGGACCGGCGGGAACTTGAGCTCGAATCGTGATGGCGTTCTTGTTATAGTCGCGTGCGTTCGCCGCTAAACCAATAACGAGGACAACATGGAATCGAATTTCGTAAAAGCAGCCGTGGGCTTCGCCATTCTGATGATCGTGGGTTTCATCATCGTCGGCACTACAAAGGAAACACAGCAGGAAAAGATCCAGGGGGCTTTGCTGCAGACGTCGGGCATGCTCAACTCGCTGGCTTTGGACAAGTGTACCGAGGCCGTCAGAAAGGAAGTCGGTTCCCACCCCTACACGCCCTCCGAGTCCAGCAGCGATAATATGTCCTACGTGGCCCTGGGTTGGAAGGACGTGGGGTCGGCAAAGCATGCGGAATGCCGCTACGTGATCGATCAGGGCATTACTTTGCTGAAGATCGACGATCGCACCGTGATCTCTAAGGAGGCTCCGGTCACGGCGGCGCCGGTTGCTGGGGCGGGCGCACACCATCGCTGAGCTTTCCGCGGCCCGGGTAGGTGTGGGTTGGCGCGCGCGTCCGGATAGGTAGGCGTTACGGCCCGGACGGCTTCCACTGCAGGAATTTTGCGATCATTTCTTCGAAGCGCGTCGGGTCGTAGCCCATGACGAACGCGATGGCGGAAACCAGCCCCGCGGTGCGGATGAACTGCTCCGCGGTTGGATCCTTGAACGGGTCCGAGATCAGCAGCAGGATCCCGGAAATGACGCCGATGTACACCAGGAAACCCCGCAGCATCGACGTGGCCGGGGACTCGCTCAGATACATCATGCGCCTTTCGAGATCTCTCGCAGCGCGCTGATCTCCTTTGGACTGCGCTAGTTCCAGCTTGGCGACCACATCACCAGGGCCGGCCAACTTACTGGCGCATCCCCCCAGAAATCCCGACACCACGCTCAACAGAGCAACGTTGCTCGGTGTGTAGAGCAGGATGGCGGCAGTGAAGTCGCGCATCGTGAAAGGCCCGTTGACGATTCGTGTCCGGTAGGGGCTCGAGTCCATCAGCAGGCCCGCGGAAAACAATACGATCCACAGCAGCAGAGCGATGACTGCGGCGCAGGAATACAGAGTCTTCTTGTTCATGGGCGTGACGCCAAGTTCAGAGATTTTGTCGATTCCGCCGCGCAATCCGGGGCTCGGGTGTCAGCGTCGACCGTATCATCATCCTTTCCTCGCCTGCAGAACGCAAACCTGCAGGCCGACTCTTCGGTGATCGGTCAAGTGAGCAGCGGCGTTTGCCTAGTTACGGTCCGATGATGCAGCACCTGCAAGAAGCCGGCATCGCGGGCATTGTCGTTTATCTGCTGATCGTGGTGGTACTCGGGATCCGCGTCATCATGCAGCGGCGGCCGCCAGGCGTGAGCGCCGCCTGGTTGTTGTCGCTGATTCTGCTGCCTTACGTCGGCGCCGCTCTGTACCTGCTGATCGGTGAGCGGGCACTGGGCCGCCGCCGGTCGGCCCGGGCGCTTGCGATGCGCGGCGCGGTTGCCCATTGGTTCGATCGCCTCCTCGGACAGACTGCCGCAGCGATGGGCGCGGTCGAGCCGCGGTGGGCCCCAATGCGCGATTTAGCGGCGGGTGCTGCCGGCAGCGCCGCGGTCTTAGGTAATCGGCTCTCGCTGTTGGATGACGCCGAACGCATCTTGCAGTCCATCATCGTCGACATCGACTCAGCGCGGCAGATGTGTCTGCTGGAATTCTATATCTGGAATCCCGGCGGGACCGCTGACGATGTCGCCGAGGCATTGATCCGCGCCGCCCGGCGCGGCATTCCTTGCCGGGTACTGCTCGACGACGTCGGCAGCGCGGAGTTTTTCGATAGCGACTGGCCACGGCGGATGCGTTCGGCCGGCATCGAATTGTGCAACGCCTTACCCGCCGGCTTGGTGCGGGCGTTGTTTCGCCGCATTGATCTTCGCCTCCACCGCAAGCTGGTGATCGTGGACCGCCGATTAGCATACACCGGTAGTCTGAATTTGGTTGATCCCCGCTGCTTCAAGCAGAGTGCCGGTGTCGGTCGGTGGGTGGATGCGATGGTGCGGATCGAAGGACCAGTCGTCGATGCTTTGGCCGGGCTGTTTGCCTGGGACTGGGCGATGGAGACGGGGGAAGACTTCCCGGTCCCGGGAGAGCCGCAAGTCGGGGCGCCGCAGAAGCCCGGCGAGCATGCCGTGGTGCAGACGGTGCCGTCCGGACCTTCGTTCGAAGCTCCCGCCATCGTACAGCTGTTGCTCTCGGCGGTGTACGGAGCACGGAAAGAACTGACGCTGACTACGCCCTATTTCGTTCCCGACGAGCCCTTGATCGGCGCGCTCCGGGCCGCTGCTCAACGTGGTGTTCGGGTCAGGTTGATCGTGCCGGAAAAAGTCGATTCGTTCCTCGCGCGTCAGGCGAGCCGCGCGTTTTATGGCGACCTGCTGGACGCCGGCGTCGAGATTCTGCAGTTCCGCGGCGGTCTGCTGCATACGAAAAGCGTGGTGGTCGACCGTGAACTCGCTTTATTTGGGACGCTCAACCTCGACATGCGGAGCTTCATGCTGAACTTCGAGGTGACGCTGATCATCTATGGGGGCTCGTTCGCCGAGCGGCTGGCGATGCTGCAGGCGGGTTATGCGGAACAGTCCGAGCCCATCGATCGGCAGGAGTGGCGGCGGCGACCGGCGCTGCAGCGCTTCTTCGAAAACGTGATGCATCTGGTCAGCCCTTTGCTTTAACGCAGACACCGCGAGGCGCGAACGGTCGCCCTGTGCAGGCGTACGGAGGTGCGGGGTTCCAAGGCCTGGCGCTAGATCCAGCGATCCAGAATCTCGACCAATTTCTTCAGATCGAACGGCTTGGCGATGTAATCGTCCATGCCCGCCTTCAGGCACATTTCGGCATCGCCCTTCATGGCGTTCGCGGTCATCGCAATGATCGGAATGCGACGGTCCTCCTTTTCCCGCAGACGGATCTGTCGCGTGGCTTCGTAGCCGTCCAGCTCCGGCATTTGGACATCCATCAGGATGGCATCGTAGTGAGTCGTCGCCTCCTGGTCCACCGCACGCCGCCCGTTGTCGACCACGTCGACCGAGAATCCCGCTTTCTCGAGAAGAATCACCGCCAGCCGTTGATTGACCGGATTGTCTTCTGCCAGCAGCACGCGGCGCTGCGGGGACGTGACTGCGGCCGGCGTGGAGGGGCTGGTCACGGCGTCCCCGTCGCGTGGCTCGCTCATGACCTTGACCAGGGTTTGGTGCAGGGTTTTGAGCTTGATTGGTTTCAGCAGGTAGGCAGTACAACCCTTGCGCTGAAGACGGACCGCGTCCGCCCGCTGACCGATCGATGTCAGGATGACGATCCGAGTTCGGTTCAATTCCGGATCCGCTTTGATCTGTTCGAGAATCTGTTCTCCGTCCATGCGAGGCATTTGCATGTCCAGCAGCATCAGATCGAAGGGTTCGCCTCGGCTCCGGGCCTCGCGCAGTGTGGTCAGAGCGCTCTGACAATTTTCCACCGTTTCCACGTTACAATCGAACCCGGCGACCATCTTCGAAACCACGGCTCGGTTCGTCGCATCGTCGTCGACGGCGAGAATGCGCAGGCCGTGCAGCGAGACGTCTTCGGTGTGCAGATTTTCCTCGCACTTCGCCGGGGCCGGCGCCGATCCCCTGGGAAACTCGACTTCGAACCAGAAGGTGCTGCCGCGTCCCTGCTCACTGCTGACGCCGATCTGGCCGCCCATTGCATCGACCAGCTGTTTGCTGATGGTCAAACCCAAGCCCGTTCCGCCGTAGTGTCGCGTGGTTGATCCGTCGGCTTGCCTGAAGCGTTCGAAGATCTTCCCCTGACGCTCCGTCGGTATACCAATACCGGTATCCTTGACCGAAAAGCGGATGGTCTGCGTCTGTCCGTTCTGCCGGACGGGTTTTGCACCGATCACGATCTCGCCGTGGTGAGTGAACTTGATCGCGTTCCCGACGAGATTGATCAGTACTTGGCGCACGCGGCTGGGGTCGCCGACCACATGTGGGTAAAGGTCCGGGTGCACATCACGGACAACGTCAAGCCCCTTGTCCTGTGCGCGGCAAGCCAAGCTGTAGCCTACGTCTTCGACCAAAGTCGCGATGTTGAAAGGAATGCACTCCAACTCGAGCCGATTCGCCTCGATTTTCGACAAGTCCAGAATGTCGTTCAGAACCGTCAGCAGTGATTCCGCGCTCTGCAGCGACATTTCGAGGTAGTCCCGCTGTTCCCTGGTCAACGGGCTGTCCAGCGCTAATTCGAGCATACCCATGATGCCGTTCATCGGGGTTCGGATTTCATGACTCATATTGGCCAGAAATTCGCTCTTCGCCCGGCTGGCCTCCTCCGCCTCCTGCTTGGCTCGGACGTAGTCGCTGATGTCGTGATAGATGCTGACCGATCCCGCACGGGTTCCGGCGACGATGACCGGTGCAGAAAAAATCTCGACATCCACCATCGAGCCATCCTTTCGGCGCCGTTTGCCGAGAACGTGCACGGTTTCATTGGCGAGGACCCGCTGCGCCAACAGTTCCGCTTCCTCCTGCGTGTCGGGCGTCGTGATGTGGTCGTTCCGGGTTCAGCGAGGTGACCCGTCCCGAGGCATCCGATACCACGATGGCTGAAGGGCTGGTGACGACCAAAGCCTCGAAAAATTGCTTGCGATAAGCCAGTTCGAGTTGTGCCCGCTTGCGCTCGGTGACATCCCTCAGGACGTAGATGGTGCGGGGGACGTCGCTGGTGGGTGGAACGGGCCGGACCAGGACGTCGAAGTAGCCCGACAAACGGGAGATTTCGAGTTCGCCCTGTGGAATTTCCGAGGAGTAGGGATGCCGTGCACCGAACAACAGTTCGCCGAGTGCGCAGCCGAGGATCTCGGCAAATGAGGTGCCGAGGCGCTGGACCGCCGGCTTGTTACAACGCACGACTGAGCCGTCGGCATCGACGATGAAGATCAAGTCGGAGATCGCATCGAAAGTGAGTTCCCACTCCCGCTTCCCGCGAGCCAGGATAGCTTCCAGCGCGCGCGAACTTGCGGGTTCGTCTGCATCGCGGCGATCGAAATCCGCCGGACGCCCGGGGAGCAAATCGGCGCTCGGTGCGATCGCGGGAGGGTGACGGCGCTGAATCAAACCGGCAAGGGTCCAGCCTGCCGCCCACGTCAAAGGCACGGCGATCGACAGCCAGAATGACGCCCTCTCGTCCTCCGGAACGGCCAGTGCCTGGAGTGTCCAGGTAAGTGCGAACAGCGCACAGGTCCCCAGGATGCCC
>JALORT010000199.1 GCA_025458755.1 Methylotetracoccus sp. | reverse complement strand
AGTTGCCCCTGTGCCAGCCGTTCCTGATGATGGTATCTCCCGGCTTAATCGCCGGGAGTGGATTGAAACTTGATAGGGATAAGGTCTGAGTTCATGATAATTTCGTATCTCCCGGCTTAATCGCCGGGAGTGGATTGAAACCGATGACCCGCGCCGCATCGCGAGCCCCGAGCCAGTATCTCCCGGCTTGACGCATCACCTTGCCGACCGTCCGCAGTTTATGGTCCAGCGGATTCCCGTTACCCGTCAGGTTGACCAGCGAGGCAAGTCCCGAGACTGCGGATCCGGCCGTCGTGCTACCGGCGCCAGCAGCTTTGCCGCCGCCGAGCCCGCCCGCCGCTGATGGATGAAGGCTGCACCGTGGTCTCGCCATCTCGTTGCTGCCCCATGGAGACTGTCACGAGCCTTGGCGGTTCCATTGTTGTTCTCGACCGCGCGACGGGGCTCCGGATCTTCGGGGCGCATCCGGGCGACGCCGAGCGTCATTCGATGCCGATCTGCCAGGTTTCCTCGTTGGCTTCGACGATCTTGCCGGTCGTGGCGTCGACTTCGACCTTCATCTCCTTGCCGTCCTTGCCGACGATGTCGAATTCGTAGGAGGCGGCGCCGTCCGACTCGATCTCATATTCGATCTCGACAATCTTGCCCGGGTGCTTTTGCAGCGCGATCTCTTTGGCTTGATCGAGGCTGAACTTCACCTTTTCCTTGAACCTCGGGTGGTCGGGCGTTTCGACTTCCTCCTCCACCTCGGTGATCTTGCCGGTCTTGGCGCTGCATTCGATGTCGTACATTTTGCCGTCCTTGCCGCGGACATCGAATTCGTAGATCGGTTCTCCTCCCTCGATTTTGCGCTCGACCTTGACTACGTTGCCGGGATATTGGGCACTGACAGTGTCCATGCAGGCGTCGATGCCCGACGCGGCCTCCGCGCGGATGGCGTTCATGCCGAGGGCGGCGGCGATGGCTGCGGCAAGTAGAAGCCTCTGTCGTTTCATGGCGGATCACTCCTTCTCGATTGGAGCAGGGATTATTGCGCTGCAATATGAGCTTGTCCAGGATGGACGGGACTAGTTTCAGGACCGTTCTGCGGTGCTGCCTTATCCGCGCGCACCGGCAGACACGGGTTTTCGTTACCTTCGGTCGAGACGAAAGCGGATGGTCTGCCGGACGCGCTGCTCTGCAGGTTCTCCATTGCGGTATGCGGGTTTGAATTTCCAGCGCCTGACCGCTTCGAGAGCGGCTTGGTCGAACATCTGCGTCGGACTGGCATCGATGACTTTCGCGCTCATTACCGAACCGGTTTTGGCAATGGTCAGTTCGACCGAGACCCAGCCTTCGATGCGGCGGCTCCGGGCCGACTCCGGATAATGCGGCAACACCCGCGACAGCACCGCGACGTCGCTGGTGCCTCTGCCGCCGCCGTCAGTACCGCCGTGCCCGCTGGATGCTGCGCCCTGCCCTTTGCCGCCCCGCCCGCCGGGTCCGGGGTTCCAGTGTCCGGGCGGGCCCGTGACGCGCGGCGTGCTGCCCGCAATGGGGGCGAGGGGGGCGCCGGTTCCCTCGCGGGGGGTATCGATGCGGGGCGCCGGCACCGCCGGCGGCCGTGAATCTCGGACCGGCCCAACCGGCCGAGGAGCTGGCTGCGGTGCGGGTTTTGTCACCGTCCTTCGCTGCGGAACGGCCGGCCGGCGACTGCTTGCAGTCGAGCCGGCGGCACCGCGCGTTCCTCCCGAGCGGGGGCTGTTCCGCGGTTCTGAGACCGCGGGCCGCTCGGAGGTGACTGCTTTTTTTGGCTCCTCGCGCGGCGGTTTGGAGACCGTGCGGATGAAACTGATCGGACGCGGGCTAGCGGCGGGAGGCGTGAGCAGACTGCGATGACCCACCAGCGCGTCGATCAGCAGCAGGATGAGGAGGTTGACCAAGCCGGCGAGGATCAGGGCGCTCATCAACCCGCCGACACGTTCGATCGACCACTGCGGGTGAAGGCTGCTCACGGCCTCTCGGCATCGGAACTGGCGGCGACGGAGATCGAGGTGATACCGGCCAGCCGGATTTGGTCCATGGTCTTGACCAGGAGACCAGTCGGCGTCGCCGTGTCGGCCAGAATCACCGCCGAGCCGTTCGCTCCACCAAGTCCGAGTTGCTCGATTCGCGAACGCAACAGCCGGATATCCACTGACGCATCGTTCAGCCAGATCTGGCCGTCCGCGGTGATCGTCACGGTTGCCTTGGCATCCTTGGCAAGCATGGCCGTCGCCGCCTTTGGCCGCTGGACTTCGATTGCGGATTCACGGATGAACGAGCTCGTGACCAGAAAGAAAATTAGCAGGATGAACACCATGTCGATCAACGGCGTGAGATCGATCACGCTGGCGCTGTCGTCGCCGTCGGCACGGGTGAATCGTGAGATACGGCGGCGGGTCATCGGCGACTCAGGTTCTCGGCGACGCCGCGTTCCAGGAATCGGGCCCGCCGCGCCAGATGGTAGCCAAGACCAACCCCGAACAATCCCATGACCAGGCCCGACAGGGTGGTGATCAGTGCCTGCGAAACGCCGTGCGCGATGATCCTTGGATCAGCACTGCCAAACAGGCGGATCAGGTCGAAAGTCTCGACGATGCCGGTGACCGTGCCCAGCAATCCAAGCATCGGCAGGATGCCTGCGAGCGTGCGGATCATCCGCAGGTGCCGCTGCAACGCCAGCCGGGCCGTATTCAGCGTGGTGATGCGGTCGGCGGCGGACTTTGGCGGAGGCAAGTCGCCGAATACCAGGGGCAGTAGGCGAAAAAGGGCCCAGTAGCGTTCGACGATGAGCGTCCACAGCAGCACCGAGACTGCCGCCAGCGGCCACATGACCGGGCCGCCAACCGCCATCAGGTCTTCGATTCGCTGTTCGGCCAGTTGCAGAGCGATGGACAGCGCGCCGGGTGTCGCTTCGGGCATCTTTAAATGGCGCGCCCCAAGGGCTGCGGCAGTGGGGAACGAGCGTGAGCTGTCCGATCCGGCGGTTCGGCGCCGGCTGCGTCCAGACGACGGGCGATGGTGGCGGCGCTCTGCGCCTCCAGCAATGAGGCCAAACGCGCGCTCTTGCTCACCAGTAAGCTGTGCAGCAGCAGGATCGGGATCGCCGTCACCAGTCCTTCGACGGTGGTGACCAAGGCTTCGGAAATGCCAGCCGACATGAGTTTCGGATCGCCGGAGCCGTGCAGCGCAATGGCCTGAAACGTGGCAATCATGCCGCTCACGGTCCCGAGCAGGCCGAGCATCGGCGCAATCGCCGCCAGCAGGCGCAGCATCGGCAGCGAGCGCTCCAGACGCTCCTGTTCGGTCAGCAGGGCCTGATCGGCCGCCAGATTCAGCGTTTCGGCGTCGGTCCCGGGCGCCTCCTTCAAACGAGTCAGTATCCGGCCCAAAGGGTTGTCCGGCCTAGGCTCGGCCCGGTTCAGTTGGCGCCGGATGCCTTGCTCGTCGCGGTGCAGTTTGGAGAATCGGTATCCGCTCAGAGCCAGTGCGGTCAGTCCGAGGGCGAGTATCAGGTAACCGACCGGCCCCCCTTGCCTGATCCGCTCACCAAGATTGGGGATCTGAACCACCAGCTGCAGGGTTTGCCCGCCGCTCGGGTCGACGGCCACTGCAGCAAGTGATTCGCTGGAGGTGCTCATGTACTGGCTTGCCAGGGCGAGCAGTCCAGCGGCCGGCTGGCGGGTCAGTTCGACCAGCTTGTCCGCTTCGGGCTGGTACACCAGATACCGACCATCAGCGACCCAGCCGAACCCGCCGATGTGCAGCACGTCCCGTTCGACCACGCGGCCGTCCGGACGGTAAACCGGCTCGCGGTCGATCGACGTGCTCCCGAGGGCATCGAGCTGCAGCTGAAGATTGATGAACAGGCGGCTCAATTCGTCCGCCGACGGAACGTGTGTGGGGTCGGCGAGTGCCTCGAGCAATGCCCGCTGTGCTGCAGCATCCCCGGCGGGAGGACGTTCCCTGTAGAAGGGTTGCAGCGCCGTTGCGCTCTCGCGCACTTGCAGCAGCAGAGCTTCGACAGCCTCGCGTGCGGCCGCCAGTTTCGCATCGAGTTCCTGCAGCTGTGCGGGGCGCGGGTTGCGGCTCTCCGGGGTGGCGGTTGGAGGATCTGCCGCCATCGCATGATCCGGTGCGGCCACGGTGCCGAGCAGGCACACCAACCCCGCCGCGAGCCTCTGCGCGGCGTTCATTGGGTCCGGGGTCCAGGCAGGGGAAGCACGATCAGGTCGGGGGGCGTCAGCTTGCGCGCGGCGCGTAATCCGTCCGTGATTTTTTCGTTGTCCTCGCCGGATAGACGCTGCCAACGCCGATGATTGTTCAGCCAGATTCCGGATTCCTTGCCGTCCAGCGTTTGGTAATAGAGCGCCAAGCGGCCGAGACTCAGGAAATCAACCAAGCGCGTTTCGCCATCGGCAAGGTTGGCACGGTAGGCTTCGATGGTGCGGCTGAAGTCGAGTTCGATGCGGTAGGCCTCTAAGACCCGGCTGTACTTTTCGGCAATTTCCACGACGGGGTCACTGAGCAGCCGGTTGAGACGGTCAAGACGCGCGAGCCGTTCCTCACGCTGAAAGGGCGGGCCTTCTTCGACCCGTATGCGGAGCGCCGCGGCGGCACCCTGGAGTAATGACATCACTTGCGGTTCGAGTTGCGTTAGCGCATGAAGCTGCCGCGACTTTTCGTCCACTTGCTGTTGCAGCGACCTGGCTGCCGCCGGGACGGCGC
Organism: Methylotetracoccus sp.; assembly: GCA_025458755.1. GTDB lineage: Bacteria > Pseudomonadota > Gammaproteobacteria > Methylococcales > Methylococcaceae > Methylotetracoccus. The sequence continues at coordinate 252 of JALORT010000199.1, read as the reverse complement.
CGCTTGGCGGAACTTCGGGAGCTGCGACGGCCTGAGCCTCTCCCAAGACCAGCACGATGAGGAATTGAGACAGGGTACGAGGTACCGGGTACACGGAAGGATGGGTTGCAGTCAGAGTTTCAGAGACTTTGTAGTATGTCCGACTTCTTCTCAGTCGGCGATAGGAAAAATTCCAGCAGCTCCCTTCGGCGAAAGCAAAGGGGGCCGGATCGTCTGAGAGCTTGTGAATTTGTCGCGTGCGCCGTGCGCAGG
>JALORT010000198.1 GCA_025458755.1 Methylotetracoccus sp. | reverse complement strand
TGATGAATCGTTGACGAAGCCTCGTGGCGTATAGCGTTTCAACGGCCCGTCGAACGATCCATCGCGAAATGTAAACGTCGTCTCGACCGTTCCATCGGCAGCCAGCCGGTACGATTCAATGGCGTTGTAGGCGTTCTTCTCGATAAACGTCGGTATCGCGGCGATGACGAACCAATCGCCCATAAAGCGTTGCAAATCGACGCTGGACACGGTCTCGATCGGGGGCTTCCCGGATCCGGCACAACCGAAAAGCAGAGAGATGGACACAGCAAGACATAGTGGGGCGAGGAAGCGCATGGTCGACTCCGGTTTCGTTGGTGGCGTCAGGCATTCGGAGACACCGATGCCGTCCAAGTTCCCCGGCGCCGAATCGGGCGCCGGGGCAGCAGCCCGAATGAACAGCGAGCCTAAGCCCGCAGCCCCGCTTCCCCTGCCTTTTCCACAGACCCGGGCAGCCACCCTGCCGTCTGCCTGGCGGCCCGTGCTCCATCACAGATGCCTTTCGCCAGAAGGTCGCGACCGGGCACGATACGCACCACCATCAGCGCGCCGAACACGCAACCGAACGACAACGCATACACGGCACCGTATACGGTCCGGGCGATTAGCCCCATGCCGCAATCAGCGCCAAGCGCCGCGGCGTCCCCGCTCGCCGGAGCAGTCAGCGGTATGACATCCCCGGTCATCGCTGAGGTTCCGCCGGCGGTCACTGCCGGAACATGGGCGGGCTTCACGGAAATGGATACGGACTTTTTCTTGGCCATCGTTCGTAATTACTCCAGTAGTTCAGACACCAGAGACTTGATCTCTTTCGCCGCCGAGCCTTTGGGCTCGAACTCCAGTACCGAAAGACCTGCTGCGGCGCTCTCGGCAAAAGCCACCCGCTGATGGACGATCGCCCGGGCAACGGGAAACGGGTACGCTTTCAAGGCATCGACGACATCGCGCCCGATCGCCGTGTTGACGATCTTTCGATTGATCACGAACACACTGCGCAAACCGTCCTTGTAAATGGCGACTTCCTGAATCAGCTTGATGATTTCATCGGCCGCCCAGACATCATACGGCGAAGGCTGCACCGGGATCACCACCTTGTCGCTGGCCATCAGCGCCGAGCGGGCCAACTCATTGACACGTGGTGGCCCGTCGATGATCACATAGTCATAGTGGTCCGCCAGGTCGGGAATATCCTTGTGCAAGGTGGGCTTCGCCAGTCCAAGCACCGGGAAAAGATTCTCCACTTTGCGGCTCGCCTGCCAGTCCAGGGCGCTACCCTGTGGATCCGCATCGATCAGCAGCGAACGCTGGCCCGACAGCGCCAGCGCCGCGGCGAGATTCACCGACAACGTTGTCTTACCAACGCCGCCTTTCTGATTGAGTACCGCAATGATCATCGGAATTCAGGCGATTGCCGGGTCTGTAGCGGCGTAGCCTATCACAAGCAAGGAGAATCAGCCGGCCGAACCGCCAACCCGAGACGAAGAACTGGAGCCCGGCAGCACGTCAGCGCCATGGCGGTGCATCCGAAACGCTGTGTTTCCTCGAAGATCATGGGGAAGCGGCGGTTGGAGCACCCGCGCGCGTGACGGACTTACACGCTTCTTGGTATGGTTGGCACAATTTTGGTGCCCGCAACCAGCACGGAGAGTAGTGCAGTGGAAAAAACAGCCCAGTTGGACATCGCAGGAAACTTGTACAGCCTTCCCATCGTCGAGGGGACCGAGGATGACAAGGCTCTCGATATCACGCGCCTGCGCAACGACACCGGGTACATCACACTCGACCCGGGCTACGGCAATACCGGAGCATGCATCTCGTCCATCACTTACATCGACGGGGACCGCGGTATCCTCCGCTACCGCGGCATCGATATCGCCGAGCTTTGCGAACGCTCGACGTTCATGGAAGTTTGCTACCTGTTGATCTACGGCGAGTTACCAACCGCCGAGGAATTTGCCAAGTTCAAGGATCAGGTGCTATTTCATTCCTTGATTCACGAGGACATGAAAAGTTTCTTCACCAGCTATCCCGGCCATGCCCACCCGATGGCGATCCTATCGGCGATGGTTTGCTCGCTGTCGGTTTACCATCCTCAGCTCATGGAAGCGATGCAGCCTGCCACCGAGCGCGATGAAACCATCGCACGCTTGCTGTCCAAAGTCCGCGTGCTGGCCGCGTTCGCCTACAAGCGTTCGGTCGGCGAAGCCTTCGTCTACAGCCGTCCCGAGTTGGATTATCTCTCCAACTTCCTGCACATGATGTTCACCACGCCGATGCGCAGTTATCAGCCGGATCCGGTGATCCGCAAGGCGCTGGATGTGCTTTTCATGATTCATGCCGACCACGAGCAGAATTGTTCCACGTCGACCGTCCGCATGGTCGGTTCCTCCAAGGCCAATCTGTTTGCCGCGATATCGGCGGGTATTTGCGCTTTGTGGGGAGAATGGCACGGCGGCGCCAACCAAGCGGTCATCGAAATGCTGGAAGCGATCCAGAGGGATGGCAGCAACCACCGCAAGTACATCGACAAGGCCAAGGACAAGAATGACCCATTCCGACTGATGGGCTTCGGCCATCGCGTTTACAAGAACTACGATCCGCGCGCCTCGATCATCAAGAAATATTGCGACGAAGTGCTCAACCACCTCGGCATCAACGACCCGGCGCTTGAAATAGCGAAAGGCTTGGAGGAGGCGGCGCTGACGGACGAATATTTCATAGAGAGAAAGCTGTACCCGAACGTGGATTTCTACTCGGGCATCATGTACCGGGCGATGAGTATCCCGACCAACATGTTCACCGTGATGTTCGCGCTCGGGCGTCTTCCGGGCTGGATTGCGCACTGGAAGGAAATGATCGAGGAACCCGCGATGAAGATCGCACGCCCGCGGCAGGTGTACACCGGCCCAACCCAACGCCCGTATGTGCCCCTCGCCCAGCGAAGTGCGAAGTGACTGCCCGACTGAAGCCACCGCCTCCGACCCGGTCTTCGCAAGACACTACTGCCCCCGGGCCGGGTCGAGGGGTCGATGAGCAGAATGCCCCCGGGACGGGGCAGCCACTGTTACGGTCGAGAGCGACACGCCGATTCGTTCGCCCTGAAAATTAGCTGCAATCCTTCGAACAGCAGACCGTCCGGCCCGCTCCCGTCCGCGGGTCGGCGAGACGACCCCATTTGCGACCGACCTGCGATCGTCGAGATCTCTTTTCCCGCCTCCATCCAGTCCGCAAACCCGAAACCCGGCGCGAAAGCTCGCTGTTCCGCTCTGCAACAAAAAATCTCGTCGAGCAAAGAAAATATCGCCGCCTAATTGCTGTCAGGCTCGGAACGCTTCGTGGGATGGTGGACGCGATGCAGGCAGGGCACCACCCACCAAGTTCGCGAGCAAAACACCACCGCCTTCCTGAGCCCCTTTCTTGCCAAGCGACATGATCCGCCGCACGACACAGACTAAGTGTGCGGGCTGGTAATAGGTAACGTGAGGACGATGAACGGAAATCTTCAGCAGGCGTTAGGAACTGCTGAGGGTTCTAATCCTCGCCTGCGGTGCGCTGTCCCCGCTGAAATCCCTGCCACAAGCCTTGCAGTGCTTCCATGGACTGCATATGCGCGGGCAACCAGGGCTTCATGAGTGCAACGGGGTCAAAACCTTCCATCCCTGAGGCCATGTTGCGGCGAACGGTTTCCATCAGTTCCTGCTGCAAAGGCTCGACGTCGGGCAACCCCAAGAAGGCGCGCAACTCCTGAGGTGTGATTTCGATATCAAATTTGATTTTCATGAATGGGTCATTCCTGATCTCGATTGCGCTGAATAAACCAATCGGCTGCGCGCCGCCAACTGTTCACTTGGAAAACCGCAACAGCATCTAGCGACAGAACGAAGCGTTCGCTGAAATTCTCGACCGGGTCGGTGAGTTCGTCGTCGCGTTCATGCAGCCACGGGGATTGGTACGGCCGTCGGTTCGGAACACACACTCAACGCTGTGCCGCGAACGACCAAAATACCCCGCTCGGCAGCCGTTGCGATTTGCCGGTCAGGCTCTCACCACCCATCTCCCGCAACAGGCTGAAAACCTGTTCTGCCGCTTTCACTTCGGCATCGCCCCACTGCCTGATTCTTCCCTCGCAGTACCGATGGCGCAGCAGCGTCAGGGTTTCCGGATCGGTTTCTCCGGTCAGAGCCACGATCTTTTGCCACGCCGCGTCGTTCTCACAGAGCCCATCACGGGCCGTCGATGAAATCTGAAAGAATGATTTCAATGCCTTATCATTCTGAGTAGCCCAAGCACTACGGAAGACATAGCCCAGGTTGGCCAGCTCGGCCTCGATACCCAACCCGCGAAGCAGGCCTCGACCATCCAAGAGCTGCCGATACCCTTGGGCCTCGAGTTTAGCGGCATAATGCCAGTAGTTGAGCAGCGCATCGAGTCGGCCCTGCAGCAGCTGCTGATTCAGCAACGGTGGCGCACCAAACGCGACCTTGGCCGATCGGGCTAAATCCAAACGGTGTTTTTTCTGGGCAAGAGCCTGCAGCAGCAACCAATTTTTGTCGATGCCGCCGCCGGCGACACCCAGTTTCTTGCCCTTAAGATCCGCGATCGAACGGATCGGTGAATTAGGCGGCACAATCAACGCCCCGTGACTGGTCGAATACGGCGAGAAGGTAAAATCCAGTCCCTGCTCCCGCTGTCGGGCAACCCAGATCCAATCGGCGACGATCACGTCGACGGTATCGCCCTGCAGCGCGATCTTGGCGGCCTCCGGGCTAGCGAGATGGGTCGGCGCGACCCGAATGCCGGCCGCGTTAGCCAAACCGTCGTTCTGGATCGCGGCCAGCTCCCAGTTCACCGTACCAAACGCGAGGACGCCGATGCGGATTTCGGGAAGCGCCGTCGCCGCGCGGGCAGCGAAAGAGACGACGAGCAGGAATGAAACCCGGAGGAACATTTGGCGAAACATGGGTAACCACGGCCGGTGAGGTAATATGCCCGCCATTGTATT
>JALORT010000197.1 GCA_025458755.1 Methylotetracoccus sp. | reverse complement strand
ACCGACGACATACTGAGTTCCGGGCAGGCCGAGACGCAGAAAGGCTTCGATGTTTTTCTCGACGGCCACCCGTCCGACGTACATGAACACCGGACGCTGGTCCTGAAGAAATGCCTTGTCGCCCGGGCGGAACAACGCCGTATCGACACCCAGCGGCCATCGCACCAAACGCGAAAAACGCTTCGCTCGCAGCGTCGCGGCGAGGGACTCCGCAGCCACCATGACCCGCCAGCTGTGGCGGTGAAACCAGCGTAGGTAGGCGTAGCTGATCGACAACGGCAAGCCGATCCGCAATTTCAGGTATTCCGGAAAGTGGCTGTGAAAAGAGGTGGTGTAAGGGACTTCGAGCTGCCGGCAGTAACGGCGGGCGGCGAAGCCTATCGGGCCTTCCGTCATCAGGTGAATCGCCTGGGGTTCGAAGCGGCTGAGCAGCGGGCGCAGACGGGGCCCGCACAGAAAGGCCAGGCCGACGTCGGGATAGCCGGGGCATGGCCAGGTCCGGAAGCGATCGGGTCCGATCGTCTGGACGTTGTGCCCGAGCCGGGTCAGCGCCTCGCTGAGGTGGACGACCGCGGTGACGATGCCGTTGATCTGGGGATGCCAGGCGTCGCTGACCAGCGTGATTCTCAAGAGTCGCCTTGGCGGACGGTTAGGGTCCGGCGGGTGCAGGTCCAGAAGGCGGGCGATGCGCCCGCCGGCGGCGGCTGACGCGCCCCGGCCTCATGCCGCATCCAGTCCGGCTGGTCGGCCCGGCGTCCGCGGCGCTACACTGACAGCCGCCAGCGTAGGCGTCACCACCGGACCGCTCCGGTTCGATGCAACGCCGAGCACCGTCGGATCCTGTCACCGGCCGCCACCTCGCCACTGCTACCCCATGGATCATCCGCCGTTACCACGCAAGACTTTGATCTTCTACGCGCTGCCCGAGCTGACGCAAGCGGTCGTTACGCTGCCGATGGCGCTGTTCGTGCCGGCGTTCTACGCCGATGACCTGGCGCTGCCGTTGGCCGGGGTCGGTGTGGCGATTGCCGCCTCGCGGCTGCTGGACGTCATCAGCGATCCGTTGATCGGCGTCTTGAGCGACCGCATCGACACGCGGTGGGGACGACGTAGGCCTTGGGTCGCGCTGGGCACGCCGTTTTTGATGCTGGCATCGTGGATGGTGTTCGCGCCGTCGGGTCAGGTGTCGCAGAGTTATCTGTTTATCTGGACCAGTTTGCTGTTCCTGGCCTTCACCTTGGTGGACCTGCCGCACAAAGTCTGGGGGGCGGAACTCTCCACCGATTATCTGGAACGCAATCACGTCGCGGCTTGGCGGGAAGGCTTCGGCGCGGCCGGGCTGATTCTGTTCCTGGGGATGCTGCTGGTCATGGGGCTGTTCGGTCATACCGCCGCACGGGAACAGTTGGCGGCGATCGCGTTGATGATAGTCGTCAGTCTACCCCCGCTAGTGAGTCTTGCGCTATGGAAGGTTCCCGAATTTCCCCCGGAGAACTTGAGCGGTCGGCATTCCCCGGGATGGCAAGGTTTGGCCCTGGTGTTGCGCAACCGTGCATTCCTCCGCACGATGGCCACGATCCTGCTGTTCGGGTCGGCGGTCATGATTCAGGCCACTCTGCACAAACTGGTGCTGACCCATGTGGTCGGCCGTCCCGACCTGTTCGCGCCGCTGATTCTGGTCGAGAATCTGGGTTCCATCGCGGCGATTCCGTTTTGGTTGCGCATGGCGGCCCGTTTCGGTAAGCACCGGGCGGTGACCTTCGCCGCCTTGTGGGTCGGCGTCTGCAGCCTCGGTTTTCCCTGGGTCGGTGAAGGCGACACGCTGCTGTACTCGGTTCTGATCATTTTGCGCGGCAGCAGCCTGACCTCCATCTTCCTGTTGTCGAATTCGATCGCCGCCGATGTCGTGGATCAGGACATTCTGGATTCGGGCCGGCAGCGCACCGGTCTGTTCTTCGCCGTCTGGGGTATGGCCGTCAAGGCGGCAGTGGCGATCGGCGTGCTGCTGGCGACCGCACTGCCGGCGGCCTTTGGTTTCCAACCCTCGGCGGCGGCGCACGAGGCCGGCGCGAAGCTCTGGCTGATGCTCGTCTACGGCTGGCTGCCGTGCCTGATCATGGTCGTCGGCGTTCCGCTGCTGTGGAACTTTCCGCTCGACCGCAGGCGCCAGAAGGCCTTGCGCGAGCAGATCGCGCGGCGGCGTGCAGGTTGAGCCCGGCCGGCGGTGGCGGCGGGCGATGATGGCCCGGGACCGGTCCCGCCCAGCGCCTGGACATTTCCGGCGCCGGCGGCATAATCGTGTCGAGCTCTACGGCGTGCCTGGGGACGCCGTGGGCGGACTCCTGATCGACAAATATGGAGCCGGCCATGAAAGTTCTCGTCGCGGATCAATTCGAGCGGAGCGGTCTCGATGGATTGAAGGCGGCCGGCTGCGAGGTGATCTACCAAGCCGAGCTGAAGGATGACATGCTCACCGCGGCGATTCGTGAATCACAGGCGGACGTTCTGGTCGTACGGAGTACCAAGGTGACGGCGCCGATGCTGGATGCCGGCCGGCTGTCGCTGATCGTGCGGGCCGGGGCCGGCTATAACACCATCGACGTGGCGGGAGCGTCGAAGCGCGGCATCTACGTTTCGAACTGTCCGGGCCGCAATGCGATCGCCGTGGCGGAGCTGGCCTTCGGACTGATTCTGGCGCTGGACCGGCGAATTCCCGACAACGTGGCCGAGCTCAGGTCCGGCCGGTGGAACAAGCAAGAGTACTCGAAGGCCCGCGGGCTTTACGGCCGGACACTCGGGCTGCTGGGCGTCGGCCACATCGGCCGGGAGATGATCCGGCGTGCGGCCGGGTTCGGCATCAACGTCATCGTATGGAGCCGCCGCTTCGACGGCGAGCGGCGCGCGCTGACCGACGCGGAAGCCAAGGATCTGGGGGTCGAGGCCGCGTTGCGGCAGATCGACATCGTACTGGCGCCGACCCCCCGGGATGTCGCCGCGGCGGCGGACATTCTCAGCGTGCACCTGGCCTTCGGTGCGGAGACCAGAAACCTGGTGAATGCCGAGCTACTCGGCAGGATGAAGCCCGGCGCATTCTTCGTCAACACCGCGCGCGGCGAGATCGTCGACTATGCCGCGCTGGCTGCGGCGGTAAGGGATCAAGGGCTGCGGGTCGCGCTCGATGTGTTCGCCGACGAGCCCGCGGATGCGACGGGTGCTTTTTCGGACCCTTTGATGGCGATGCCGAACGTGTACGGCACCCATCACATCGGTGCGTCGACGGACCAGGCGCAGGAAGCCATTGCCGCCGAAACCATCCGGATCATCCGCTGTTACCTGGAAACAGGCAAGGTACCGAACGTGGTAAATCTGGCGATGCGGACCCCGGCGACGCACGTCCTGGTCGTGCGCCACCGGGATCGTCCCGGCGTCCTCGCCCACGTGTTCAAACATCTCGGCGAGGCGCAGCTGAACGTCCAGGAGACCGAAAACATCGTGTTCGAGGGTGCGGAAGCCGCAGTCGCCCGCATCAGCCTCGATGGCGCGCCCTCGGGCGAACTCTGCGGCCGCATTGCCGCCGAGAACGACGACGTTTTGGATTTGCAGGTCATTGCGCGCTGAGCCGGTGCAGCACCAGGGCGGCTTTCAGGCAGCCGGTCGTGGCGGGTCCAGGAGGGGTGCCCGGATGATCTCTCCCGCGCTCTCGTGACTGTGCCGCGGGCCCGTTCGCGATGGCCGGTCGCCGCGGCCGTGCAACACTCCAGTCCGTTCCAATTCAGCCATGACTAGCGCCGCAGTCCCTCTGAACGTAAGTAATCTCCGTGCCGAACTTCGGCAGGCTCGTGATCGGCTGCGCGAGTCGCACCTGACCTCGCTCAGACCCAAGGCGTATTTCGCGGCACACATCCGACTGATCGACACGGCAGTGCGCAGCGTAAGGCGGCATTTCCGCATGCCGGACCAGATGACTTTGGTGGCGGTGGGGGGCTACGGCCGTGGTGAGCAATATCCTCATTCCGATGTAGACCTCCTCGTCCTGCTGCCAGCGGCACCCGAAGCCGCAGACGCTGAAGGCATTTCCTCGTTCCTCTGCGCGCTGCGCGATGCCGGTCTCGATCTCGGCTATGCGGTCCGCACGGTGGAAGAATGTGTGGAAGACGCGCGGCAGGACATCACCATCCAGACCACGTTGCTCGAGACGCGGTTCCTCGACGGCAGCCGGCCGCTGTACGGCGAACTGCGGGCGGCGATCGAGGCCGATCTCGATCCGGCGGCATTCTTCGAGGCGAAATGTCTGGAACAGCAGCTCCGGCACGACAAGCAACAAAACAGCCCCTTCAGCCTGGAACCAAACGTGAAAGAAGGCGCGGGCGGTCTCCGTGATCTGCATGTCGTCCGCTGGGTCATGCGCGCGGCGGGCCTCGCCGGCACCTGGCAGGAGCTCGCTGAACGCGGCTTCATCAATGCGATCGAAGCGCGTGCGCTGGCAGGGTGCGACCGGCTGCTGCAGCAGACTCGAATCCGGCTGCATTGGCTGACGCCCAGAAAAAACGAAGTGCTGCGCTTCGAATTTCAACCCGCATTGGCGGAGCAGAACGCCGTTACCGCGATCGGGTCGCGAATCGCCAGCGAAGTCTACATGCAGCGCTACTATCGAAACACCAAGCGGGTGATGCAGCTCAACACCATCCTGCTGCAGAACATCGCGGCCGCCTTGACGCGGCAGGACGCGAATGTACGGCCCACAGTTCTGAACGAGCGGTTCCAGGCGAGCCGGGACCTGCTCGATATCCGCTCACCTCAGATGTTCGAACAGGACCCCGCCGCGCTTCTGGACTGTTTCCTGGTGCTGCAGCAGCACCCCGAACTCAAGGGACTGAGCGCCCGCAGCCTGCGGGCGCTGTGGCTGGCCAGAGGACGCATCGACGTTCCGTTTCGCAGAAATCCAGGGAACCGCCGCCGTTTCCTGGACATCCTGCGGCAACCGCGGGGCATCGTCCACGAGTTGCGG
>JALORT010000196.1 GCA_025458755.1 Methylotetracoccus sp. | reverse complement strand
GGTTGTTCCGCTGCATCACCCGCCTCTCGTCGGAGCGGGGCTGCATCAAAGACACTCTCAGTCGATTCCGAGCTGCCCCCGTTGTAGGTCGCATGTCGGCCTCACCAGACTTCCCACACCGGCAGCAGGTCGGCGGGCAACGGAGGCAAGGCGCCGAGCTTCAGCCAACTGTGGGCGGGACTGTGGAAATCCGTCCCCACCGAGGCGGCCAGACCGAAGCGGCGGGCCAATTCCGCATTGGCGCTGACATCCGGGGGATGGCTGGTTCCGGCGATGACTTCGATGGCCGCGCCGCCGGCTTCCTTGAACTCCCCGGCCAGGCATCGTCGTATTTGTCCGGAGATCTTATAGCGCTGCGGATGGGCCAGCACGGCCGCACCGCCTGCTTGCCGGATCCAGTCGATGGCTTCCTCCAGACGAGCCCACTCGGTCGGGACATAGCCCGGTTTACCGGGTTTCAGGAAGTGCCGGAACACGGCCTGCATGGATTTGGCGCGCCCGCTCTCGACGATGTAACGGGCGAAATGCGTGCGCGTGATCATACCGTCTCCGGCGAGAGACCGCGCGGCGCCCAGAGGATCGTGGAAACCGGCGCGGGCGAGCCGCATGCCCATCTCGATCGCGCGTTCCTCCCGCACGGCCTGCAAGCCCAGCAAGCCCTGCTGCAGCGCGCTGTGGCCGTCGTCGACGTGCAGTCCGACGATATGTACCGTATGCCCGCGCCAGGACGCGGAAATTTCGACTCCAGGGACCAGCGTGATTCCGCGGATGCTCGCTGCGGCACGCGCTTCCGCAAGGCCTTGCGTCGTATCGTGATCGGTCAACGCCAGCGAAGTGATCCCGGCCGCCGACGCCCGCTCGACCAGTTCCGAGGGGGAGAATGCGCCATCGGAGGCGGTCGAGTGGGTGTGGAGATCATACATGCCGGCGAATTCGTCGAGTCGTAGGGTTGATGGCTGTCCATCGCTGCAACTTCCTGATGGGCAGTCGTTGCCCGCCCGGCGTTCCCGCTGTCGTTGAATGAACCGGGTTGAACGGGCCGACGGGCCGGCGCGACCGACAGGGCTCTGGATTCACGCGGCGCGGGAAGCGTATCACGAGACCGGCGGCGCCAAGCCGAACTCCGAAAGCGGTTCGCGGCTGCCTTGGTCCCGGTACAGCCGGGCATAGAAGCCTTTTCGGGCGAGCAGGCTCTCATGCGTGCCCTGTTCGAGAAGCTGCCCGTCCTCGAAGACGACTACGCGATGCGCCTGCCGAATGGCACTCAAGCGGTGAGCTACGATCAGCGTGGTGCGGCCGTAAAGAAAGTCCCTCAAGGCCACATACAGCCGTTCTTCCGTTTCATGATCGAGTGCCGATGTGGCTTCATCCAGGATCACGACCTTGGGCTCGCTGAGAATCATCCGGGCAATCGCAATACGCTGCCGCTGCCCACCGGATAGGCGCATGCCGAAGCGCCCGACCAACGTGTCCAGCCCGGCAGGAAAGCCCTCGACCGCTTCCCTAAGTTGCGCCATCGTCAACGCCTGCCACAGCGCCTCGTCCGGCGCGGCGCGCCCTAAACTGAGATTGGCGCGCAGGCTGTCGTTGAAGATCACCGGATGCTGCAAAACCGTCACGACATGCTCGCGCACGACTTCCATGCCGATCCGGTCGATCGGTTCACCGTCGAAGTAAATCATCCCCTGCGTCGGCGGATAAAGGCCGATCAAGACCTGGACCAGGGTCGACTTGCCGCCGCCGCTCGCACCGACCACCGCAACGTGCTCGCCCGGCGCGATGTGCATCGAGATTCCGCGCAGCACTTCACTGCCGTTCGGGTAAGTGAAGTGGAGGTCATCGATGTCGAGCCCGACGGAACGTTTCCCGCTAAAGGGGTCGGTGACATGGGGGTAATGCGGCTCGAGATCCAGCGTGAACAGACGGTTGAGCCGCTCCAGAGCGGCCCTTGCGCCGTGGAAGGCGTATTGAATCCCGAGCACCTCCTGCACCGGTGACATCATGAACCATAGATAGCCGAAGACGGCCATCATGCCGCCGATCGTCAGATCGGAGTAGAGCACCATCAGCATCGCGAGCGCGCGGAATGCATCGAAGCCGAACAGGAACACCAGGAAACTCAGCCGGCTCGCCGCATCACTTTTCCAGGAAAAGGCGGCCGAATGCTCTTTCACCTCGCGGGCGGCCTGGATCAACCGCTGAAAATAGTGACGTTCGCGATTACTGGCACGGATCTGGTGAATGGCATCCAGCGTTTCGGTGAGCGCCAGCTGGAACGCGCCGATTGCCGCATTTTCCTGTTTTTTCAGTTGCTTCACATGCTTTCCGAGGCGGCTGGTGAAGTAGATCACCACCGGGTTCAGCAGCAGAATGAACAGCGCCAGCGGCCAATGCATCCACAGCAGCACGGCGGCGGTACCAACCAGAGACAGCACGGCGACCAGGAAACGCGAAATACTGCCGCCGACGAAGCTCTCCAGAGTGTCGAGGTCGGTGATCAGATGCGCCGTGACCGCAGCACTGCCCAGTCCCTCGTATTCCGCCATGGATACGCGTTGCAGGCGCTCGATCAGCTGCCGCCGGATGCGGTAGATGATGTCCTTGCCGATCACAGTGAACTGGCGGGTTTGCCACACATTCAGCAACGCCGAGGCCAGGCGCAGAAATAGCGTGGCCGCCAGCACTGCCGAGATGTAGAGCACGGGTCCATGCCACGCCGCGGGAAACAGCCCATCCATAATCCGCACGGCGATTGCGGGTTTTCCGAGCAGGACCTCGTCCACCAGCAGAGGCATCAGCAGCGGAATGGGCACGCTGATCAGCGCGCCCAGAACCGCGATCCCATTGGCCGCGACGATCTGCTGGCGGTGCTGGAGTGCGATACCGCGGACGTAGGCCCAGTCGAACCCTTCGGGTTCTGCGGCTGTCAGACTTCGGGCTGTGGTCACCGTTCGCTTCCTCACTCGTCCAATGGGAGAGGAAGACTATCACAGGACCAAGCCCATCAGCTTTGCCCCACTCGGTCCTCGCTCTCCAACACTGACGTCAATCCCGTGCCACATCCGTTATGGCGCAATGCGGCGCGCGAGGGTATGCTTCGTTGCCGGCTTATCGACGAGAGGAGATGGCATGAGTAGGACCAAGACATTCGCGTTCCCACTGTCCCATGAACCGGCGGCAGTGATCGAAAAGGCGCGCAAGGCCGCCGCCGGAAACGGCGTCAGGTTTGAAGGCGACGAGCAGCAGGGTCGCTTTGCTGGTCACGGCGTCGAGGGTTCCTATGCGATTAAAGAGGCTCAGTTGACGATCCAGATCGTGCGCAAGCCGATCATCATGCCATGGAGCATGATCGAATCGTCGATGCGCAAATTCTTTGCCTGACACCAGGCCCAAGCCGACCCTATGGATGACCGGTCGTGACGATTGCTGAAGCATGAACGGCTTCATGACGCTGGCCGCCGCCTCCGAACACCGGGACGAGATCAAGGGTTCTGTCTTTATCGCCTGCGCGGCGCGCGCGGAAACACCGGCATTGGCCTCCCACGTTCTCCGGGCGCTCGCCGCACGTTACCCCGATGCCTCGCATTTGTGCTGGGCCTACCGCATCGGCAGCCTCTACCGGTTCAGTGACGCCGGCGAACCGAGCGGCACCGCCGGACAGCCCATCTTTCGGGCCATCGAAGGGCAAGGTCTCGACCAGGTGGTCGTCGGCGTGATCCGCTATTTCGGCGGCACCAAACTGGGTGCGGGCGGGCTGGTAAGGGCGTACAGCGGTGTCGCCGCGGAAGCGTTGCGGAAGGCGGAGAAGCGGCAGGAATTCCCCCAACAAAACGTCGAGATTCAGGTGCCATTCGGGCAGGTGGGGACCCTGTATCATGTGCTGGACGCGCTCGACATCACCGAGCGTCGGGAACACTACGACGAACACGGACTGATTTTGCGCGCACGGATCGCCGCAAGGGATATTGGACGTCTCGAGTCCCTGTTGCGTGATGCGACCCGGGATGAGTACATCCTGTCGACGCCCGATCGCGAGACACCGTGACCGGATAGGCGGCTGGTCGAAGGATCAGTATCATTCAGCGCAGACATCCCCATCGATCGGGGCTGCCCGTGCGGGCCAAGCCGTCCCGTAGACTGCGCTCTTGAACGTTTTTTGCCATCGGAGAATCACTATGCAGCGAGCCCTGACCCGTGTCCCCCTCGTTCTGGTCGCCGTCCTGTCGGGCGGCTGTTCCATCTCCTGGTCGCTCAGCGAATCCTCCGAGTCGGTGTCGGATTCACTGGCCTCGGTGTCCGGTTCCTCGAGTCCGAAAGAGGGGATCGGTGAGGCGAAGATCCCCTACCGGGATGACGTCGCCAATCTGACGATGTCGGTAGTCGCCTCGAATTTCAGTTCCAGTAACTTCATGGATGCGCTGAACCGCATCGCGGCGCAACGCCGGATCAGCTCGTGGGCCTCTGAAAAGGCAACCTATTATGGCATTGGCAAGGGGCTCAAGAAGGCCGGGGTCAGCAAGAGCAACATACCGAGGCAAACCTTCCTGCAGGGCGTTCTGAGCAGCCGAGCAGAAGCGCTGCAGTGGATTCAAAGCGGTTACCGCTACTGATCCGTCCGTTAAGCGCAGCGGCGCCGGCCGGGGCCGCGGCGTTCCGTGCGCTGGCGTGCTGTGGATCGATCCTGCTTGGGCTAACGGCCAGCGCGCGGGCCGGGGAAGCATCTCCGCACTTCGACTTTCTTTACATCGACGCCAATGTCGGGATGTCCAGTGGTGGCCATGTGGCGCTTCGAATCGGGGACGAGGTTTTCAAGGATCGGGATCTGCTGCAGAACCGGCGGACAGGAAACGTTTCGCCGGTTCCGGGAGCCGGTCTGTTCGTTCCTGACCGAGAGGCGCCGGCGGACCTGAAGGCTCTGGGCGCCGCCATCGAGGCGCAATTCGGCGCCGGCTTCCTGGGTCGAAAGACCGTAGACTTGGAACGCCTACCCGTGGATCAGGTTTACGTGCGTCCGATGCTGGCCGTGTCCGAGGTTTCGGATTCGCGTTATCCGGGCTATCCGCCGACCTTCTCGGAAATCCATGACGAAGCGCTGGCGAAGCTTGCGGCATTGCGAGTGTTGTCGGGCGGGTGGGGGCCGGCGGCGGAGTCGGTACTCGATCCGCGCCGCTACGGCGTTCCGAACGCCCCTCTTCGTCTGACCGTCGACGAGCGTTCGCGCCTCGCGGCACTGGAACGCCGGTTACGTGAGTCGATTTTCACGTTAACGGGCTCGGCCCGCAACGACAGTGGCTTTCCGCTGTTGCTGGCGATGGCGCGTTATCTGGCAGTCAGAACGTCGCTAGCGCGGGGCCGCCTCATCTTGATGCACCCCTTTTTCGGCCTCACCAGGAATGTCCCGTTTCCGGAGGCTCTGGATCAGCAGCGTTCACTTGTGTTGGTATCGGCACAGTTGGCCGCCTCGTTCCGGGAAACGCGCAACGCGTTCTTCCGTCTCGACGAACCCGACGAAGCTTCGCTGAATTTGCTGGAGAACAGCGCGGCGCGCTACTTCGAAACGTACCGTGCGGTTCATGACCGGCAGCCGTTTCGGCTGCCCGCGGGCTTGGAGTTGCCACGTGCTCCAGGGCCGGTCGACAGCGGCAGGCAGGTCCTGCTCGGCCAGGCGTCGCTGCAGGCGATTGGGGCTGCCGAAGCCGATCACCGGGCATTTCATGCACGGCTGCAGTCGATTTATCCCTACAATCTGATTACCCGTAACTGCGCCACTGAGTTGATACGGACCCTGAACTCGGCATTTTCGAACCAGAAGGAGACGGTGAAGGCGCTCGGCGCGGCTCTGGATCCGGACGACGGTCTGGTACTGATCCCGTTTCGCCTCTATGACCAGATCGCGCAGCGGATGCGCGTGCAACGCCGCGGCGTGCTCCCTTCTTATCGCAATCGAATGCTGGCCCGTTTATCGGAAAAGGAGAACCCGCTCTGGATCTATCTGGCGGAGAGCAACACCGCCAGCTCGAGCCTGTACCGGCGGCGCACCGGCGATACCTTGTTCCTGATGTTTACTGAAGATGTCGTGTGGCTGCGGCCATTCTATGGCGCAGTTAATGTAGGCTTCGGCCTGGCGAACGCCGGCGCCGGCTTACTGACGGCGCCTTTCGACCACGGCGAGCGCTTCACCGAGGGTTTTCGGGGTGTGCTTTTCAGCCTGCCGGAACTGGCTTTCGTCAACATCCGGAAGGGCAGCTTCCCGCTTACCAGAAGTCCGTAGCGCCGTCAGGCGACCTATTTTCGACCGGCATGCGCAGAATGCTTTTCACCGTGCCGTTGTTCTGGTAAAAACGGGCCGCGTGGGCGATTACGTTACGCTCACCCATAAGACGAAGAATTCAACATCAAGAGGGAGAGAACCGTGTCCAAATTTTCCTATTTATTCAGTTGTGGTGTGGCGCTGCTTATGGCCGCCGGATCGGCTGCGGCTGGTGACGCCGAGGCGGGCAAGGCGAAGTTCGGCACCTGCGCCGGGTGTCACGGCGCCAACGGGGTGAGCGCGTCGCCTGCAAATCCCTCCCTGGCGGGTAAGGACGAAGCCTACATCAAGGCGGCACTGACCGCTTACAAGACGGGGGCCAAGGACAATGCCACGATGAAGGCGATGGCCGCAGGGCTCAGCGATGCGGACATCGACAACATCGCTGCCTACGTGGCGACGTTGAAACCTTAGTCGATCGCTTCGGCGTTGCGGCGGCCTCGCCAATCGGCCATGGCCGCCGCACCGTGCGGCACCCACCGACGAGCTGTCAATCCTTTTCCTCAGCGCCCGTGGCGTGAACCCCGCGGTAGCGGCGGATCGCCTCCAGTTCCTGTTTCTGCCCCTCGCTCTCGAGGAAGCGGATGATCTTCGCGAGCGAGATGATCGAATAAACAGGAATCCCGTAGGCCGCTTGGACCTCATGCACCGCCGAAAT
>JALORT010000195.1 GCA_025458755.1 Methylotetracoccus sp. | reverse complement strand
AAGAAGATAAACTCTGGCGCATATGATAGCGCATTGGCACACATTAGTTTCTGAAAAACCACTCCCTGGTTGCGCCACAACAACAACGTGGAGCGAAAGCAACGTTCCGCCCGCATTGGTGCCACGCCGGCATTGCCGCGGGCCAGCCTGCGCCGTGCGCGCCCTCAGCGCGCCTGCGTAAGGGGTAGATCAAACGTTGATGGCAGGAGGAGGCCGCATTGACCACCACGGCGAAATAGACGTGTCACCACCAGGGCAGCGACGACAGCCTTGCGGCGTCAGCCCGTCAGGCGATTTTCAGGACGATCTTGCCGGCTGTGTGGCCCGACTCGATGGCTTCGTGCGCAGCCGCCGCCTGCTCCAGCGGCAGCACCTCGGAAACGTGAACGTGCAGCCGGTCCTCGTCGATCCATGCGCCGCACCGATCCAGGATTTCGACGTGATGATCCCGAGCGCGGTCGAGGTTTCGAAGCATCGGTGTCAGCATCAACTCGAAACCGATGCGGAGATTACGCATCCGGGCCTCCTGCAGCTGCACGTTACCGGGATCGAGTAAAGTCACCAGATCGCCGAAGTGCGCGGTGCAGTCGATGCTCCGGCGGAAGACCTCCGGCCCGACGGTATCGAACACCACATCCGTCCCGTCCCCCGAGGTCAACCCGAGGACATCGCTGACGAAATCGGCATTCCGGTAGTCGATGACTTCATCCGCGCCGCAACTGCGCGCCATGGCGCTCTTCTCCGGCGAGCTGACCGTGGTGAGTACGCGGGCACCATGGATCTTCGCGAGCTGAATCGCGACATGCCCTACGCCGCCGGCGCCGGCGTGGATCAACACCGTGTGCTCAGGCTTCAGGCGCGCACGGTCGTACAGCGCGCCCCACGCCGTGATCAGCACCAGAGGCGCTGCCGCCGCTTCGTGGAAATCGAGGTGCTCCGGCATCATGGCGGCCCAGCGTTGATCAACGACCGTGTACTCGGCGTAGTTACCGGGATCGCCGCCCAAACCGCCGTTGCAGAACCACACCCGATCCCCGAGCTCGAAGCGATTGACGGCTTCCCCTTTGTCGACCACGGTGCCGGCGCCGTCGCAACCCAGGATGGCTGGACAGGCGTCCGGATAAAACAAACCCCGCTGCCGAACCTTAGTGTCGATCGGGTTCACGCCAGCGGCGTGCACCCTGACTTTCAGATCGGTGGCTGAACGCAGCTCCGGATCAGGCACATCTCTCAGTTCCAGCACCGACGGCGATCCCGTCGCCGTCATCACGATTGCTTTCATCATTAATCCTTGTAGGTTTCCGACTCCGCGTAGACGGGCCTCATCGAACGGGGCGACCGGGGCCGGCCCACCGCTTGCCAATGCCGACGCCAAAAACGAGCGCGGAGGTTCGAAACCTGGACCCCCTTACCTCGCCCCTTGGAAGCATGCACGAACGAATCGTTGCCGAGATAAATCCCGACATGCGAATAGGGCTGACGGGTCGTCTGAAAAAACACCAGATCGCCCGGGAGGCGCGAGGCCTTGGGCACTTTCGGCATGGACGCCGCCATTTGGCGGGCGGTTCGAGGAAGCTCCACGCCGTGACGCCGAAAGACATACTGCACATATCCGCTGCAGTCGAAACCCCTGACCGGAGAGGTCCCGCCCCACACATACGGCACCCCTTGCAGACGCAATGCATCACGCAACAATGGCGGCGGCGTCGACACGCGGGCAGAGTGCCGCGGCGGCGTTACGACCTTCGGCGCACTGGAACACCCGGCCAACAGAGCCAAACCAAGGGCCAGCAGCGAAAACGCCATTCGCGAGGCCCGGCCCGCGCGGCCGCAAGGGCCGGATGCGGGTGTTTCGTCTCCGGTATGTCGCAGCAAGAATCGTCTCACGGTACCTCCGCCACCAGGATACCCCGCTTCGGCGCGGGCAGTCCTTCGACGGTCAGGGCCGGGTTCTCGGGATCGAGAAAATCCGCCAGCGAATGAAAACGCATCCAGGATGTCGTCCGCTGTTCGTCGACCGTCGTCGCGCTCACATCGACCACCCTGGCACGCCGAAAACCGCATCGTATCAACCAAGACTCCAGTGTTCGAATGCTGGGGATGAACCAGACATTGCGCATTTGGGCGTAGCGGTCCTCCGGCATCAACGCGTAACCGCGCGCCCCCTCGACGACCAGCGTCTCCAGCACCAGTTCACCGCCGGCGCGGAGACAACCCTTCACATCCAGCAGGTGGTCGATCGGCGAACGGCGATGATAAAGCACACCCATCGAGAACACCGTATCGAAGAAACCCAGGTTTGGGGGAACATCTTCGATTCCCAAGGGCAGCACATGAACCGGCCAATCACCTGCAAAGTGTTTGACGGCGAGGAATTGCACCACATGCACGAGGCTCGGATCAATGCCGATCACGAATTTTGCGCCCTGTCCCAGCATGCGCCACGCGTAGTAGCCGTTGCCGCACCCGATATCGAGGACGACCCGGCCTTCCAGGGATGCAATCTCCTGCTCGAGCCGACGCCATTTCAAGTTCGACCGCCACTCGGCATCGATATCGATGCCATGCACGCAGAACGGACCCTTCCGCCAGGGATGCAGGCGCCGCAGCAACGGCTCGATCGTTCGCCGCTCCTCCTCCCCGATGTCGTCCGCCGAGCCGATCCTGACCACCTCGCGATTCAATTCGCAGCACGACGCCGGGGCCTCGGGCAGCCGCTGCAACACCGACCGCCATTCGGACCACCTGCCGTGGCGGCCGACATCGAACACCGCTTCGAGCTGCGCCGGCAGGCGGCTCCGCCACACCGCGGGAAAGCGCGATTCGCGCGGGTCCAACAGACCCGCATAGGCACCGTGGCCCTCCGTCATCGCGGCACAGCTCCGATGGGCGGCGAGGGCCTCGAAGCCTGCGCACGCGCCTGTGTTAGACTCGCGCAGCGTCGCCGTCCGGGCTGAACCGATCGCTGAACGGGCAGGCGGCGCATCGCCACCATCGCCTGATAGTTTGGGACCTCCGCATGAACGGCAGCAGAATAGACGCGGTGAAATCGTACCTGACCGGCCTCCAGGATCGGATTTGCCACACAGTGGAGCAGGAAGAACCGCGCGCCCGCTTCGCCGAAGACCTGTGGGCGCACGCCACCGGCGGAGGCGGACGCACACGCGTGCTGTACGACGGCACGACCTTCGAACAGGCGGGCGTGACCCTTTCGCACGTCTACGGGACCGAGCTGCCAGCCTCGGCGACCGCCCACCGACCGGAACTGGCCGGGAGAAGCTTTCAGGCCGTGGGTGTTTCGTTGGTGATCCATCCGCTGAATCCGTACGTGCCGACGTCTCACGCCAACGTGCGGTTTTTCATCGCCGAGAAGGACGACGAAACCGCGATCTGGTGGTTCGGCGGCGGCTTCGATCTCACGCCGTTTTACCCGTTTCAGGACGATGTGCTGCACTGGCACCGTACTGCACGCGCAGCATGCGACCCTTTTGGAGCCGAAGTCTATCCTCGCTACAAGAAGTGGTGCGACGACTATTTCTTCCTGAAACATCGCAACGAAACGCGTGGGGTCGGAGGACTGTTTTTCGACGATCTGAACGAATGGGGTTTCGAACAGTGCTTTGCCTTTATGAGAAGCGTAGGCGACCACTACCTGTCTGCGTACCTGCCGATTGTGCAGCGGCGCAAAGACATGCCTTTCGGCGAGCGGGAGCGGGCTTTCCAACTCTACCGGCGCGGCCGTTACGTCGAATTCAATCTGGTCTACGACCGCGGAACCCTCTTCGGGCTGCAGTCAGGCGGAAGGACGGAATCGATCCTGATGTCGCTGCCGCCGGTCGTGAACTGGCGCTACAACTGGCGCCCCGAGGCGGGCAGCAAAGAAGACGAGCTCTATCAAAATTATCTCAAACCGCGTGACTGGCTCGGGTCATGAACCCTGCGGGGAGCCGCTTTCCAGCGGCTCCTTGTGAGCGGTGTCGTTCCGAACAGTCAGATCCTTGATCAACTGTTCGACCGACCCGCCTTCGGCAATCTGATTGGTGAAGCTCGTCCGGTAATTCTGGAGCAGGCTGATCCCCTCGATCAGCACGTCGTAAACCTTCCACGTGCCTTTCGCGTTCACCATCCGGTAATTAACCGCCACCGGCTGTGCCCCCGACTGCAGGATTTCGGTGCGCACCATCGTCTTGTCGGCACCGGCTTCTCCCTGAGAAGGCAGATACCGTATGTTCCAATCAGCGTACTCGGTGAATGCGGTGGTGTAGGTTCGCACCAACAACCGACGGAACTCAGTCTTAAAGCGGTTTTTTTGTTCCGGTGTCGCCGTCTTCCAGTATTTCCCCAACACCAACACCGAAACGCGATCGAAATCGATGACAGGCTCGATGATCGAATCCACGAGTGCAGTGGCCCTCGCGAAGTCCTTCTTCATCTCCGGCCGCTGCAGGTTCTTCTGGAGCTGAACAGCGGTTTGCTGAATCACCTTCTGTGCCGGCGTCAAGGCCCCGTCCTCGGCACGAAGAAGTCCAGGAAATAAACTGATACCTAACGTCACCCACAGCACATGATGACGCAAACCCAACATCGGCAGAAACTTCATTGATCTCGTCCCCAATAAAACACCATTCACTGATTATCATAACGTGGCCCGTCGGAATAGACTACCAGCGCATCGCCGAACGCTATCGGGGTAGGCCGACCGGTCCGAAACCCTCGCGAGCACGGGACCTCTCGCAAGCCGGGGCCCCGCGGCAGCCGCGCAGAGCCGGCCTCGCGTGATATCGCCGCACGACGCGGACATCGACGCCCCATTCGGAACGCGGGATGCTCGTCAACACCTCAGTCGTGAAACCAATGGGCCGATCCCAGACGGCCGAGCGTTCCGGGACCATCCGTTAAGCCCGTCGGGTAAACCAGCCCGAACATGCGGGCTGGCTCGCCATAGACCCGGACGTGCCCGATGAACGCATCCGGTTCCTCGGTTGGAGACATTCCCTATGCGACGACGGCGGCGTGCC
>JALORT010000006.1 GCA_025458755.1 Methylotetracoccus sp. | reverse complement strand
CTTTCCGCTGTCGCCGCCTGACTGAAGACTCCGAGAAAAAGGGCGAAGAGAAGATGGAGACACATGATGTTTCCCTTTTTGCAAATTTTGTTAGAAATATACCACACTGGAGCAGACCTCCGGGATCGAGCCGAGATGAATCAGCGCAAAAGAGCTGCCGGCGATTTTCAAGACGTGTGGGTTTTGCGGCCGTTTGGCGCAGGGTCTACCGTCCTCGTTCTCGGCCGCTGCATATCGATCGGTTTTGTCGCGTGTCCAGCCAATCGGCCAAGCGCGCGCGTAGCCTGAGCAACGCTTGCCCTTGCACCTGGCATACCCGCGACTCGCTGACACCAAGCACTGCACCGATCTCTCTTAAGTTCTTTTCCTCCTCGTAGTACAGGGTAATGGTCAGGCGCTCACGGTCGGGAAGGCTGGCGATGGCGTCGCCCAATGCGCCGAGAAAGCCGTCCCGCGCCAGTCCCTCCAGCGGTTCCGTGGTGCCCGTCATGCAGCGCTGCCATGCCGAATCGCCGGACTCCAACAGCTCCTCGATACTCAACACTCGACAGGCCAAGCTGTCCCGCAGAACTTCGTGATACTCGTCGATCGACAAATTGAGGTGAGCCGCGACCTCCGCGTCTCGCGCGTCGCGTCCAGTGTTTGCCTCGATGATGCGTATCGCTTCGGCAACTTCCCTCGCCTTGCGATAAACCGAGCGCGGTGTCCAGTCGTACCGGCGCAACTCATCGATCATGGCTCCACGGATCCGAATCCCGGCGAAAGTCTCGAAGCTGGCGCCCTGGGTGTCATCATAATGCCGCGCGGCTTCCAGCAGACCGATCATGCCCGCCTGCATTAAGTCATCCAATTGCACTGATGCAGGGAGCCGACTGAACAAATGCAGTGCGATACGCTTAACTAGCGGGCCGTGGGTCTGAACCAGTGCGGTCGCATCGGTCCGCGATGCGTCCCGGCGAGCCTCGGATTCGGTCATAGCGGCTTACGACGATGTCCTGATGAAGCGTCGCGCCGAGGCCCAGGCAGCGGAATGCGGTCAGCAGACCGGAGGCTGCCGGACTGTCCCGTCGCGACAATTCGCATTCTATAACGACCAGGCAGGCAAACATCGTTCCCGTCGGATCAGCGGCGAAAAGTCGCATGGGACGACGGCCCACGAAGACGCCCGGGCCGGTTGCGTGCTGCGGTCAGTCAGCCCTTCGACAGAATGCTCGCCTCAGGACAGCTACGAGCGAGCAACGAGGGTGGAGGCGCCGTGTGAGCCTCTCGGCCCCGCCTCATGCTGATGGGCGCGGGATCGCCCGCGCACAAAGGAAGATCGATTCCAATGCCGGTCCGATCTCAGCCGCACCAGAGATAGAATTCCGTCAACTCCGATGCACAATTGCAGCAGCCGCTGCCGCAGGGCGGGCAGCTCGCCTCGCGTTGGATTTTACCTTTCCTCATCCAGTGCTCCAACATGCCGCGCATCGCCTCCGGCTCCACCTGGAAATGCCAGACCAGATCGCGCAGCGACACCCGGCCCCGCTCCAGAACGTAATTCCGCAGTTCAACCAGCATGCGAGACGTCCTTCTTCACGATTTGCCGACCGGCAACGCATCCGCAAACAACTCGACACGCCGTCGCCGCCCGAGGATTCGCATCACGGTCACCAGCAGCGCGAAAGCCGCCAACAGTCCACCGATCCACGCCATTGACGTTTGCGGGTGACGGGCAAACGTCGCGCCCTGATAGAAAATCGTAGCCACCGCATAGGCGATTCCGGTCGTCCAGCCAACGACGAACGCCGCCCAGCGCCAATTGGTTTCGCGGTAGATCGCGCCCGTGGCCGCGACGCACGGGATATACAGCAGTACGAACAGCAGGTAGGAAAACGCGCCGATCCACCCGTCGAAACGCTTCGCCATCGCGCCGAGGATAATCTCATTGGTGCCCTGATCTTTAGCTGCCTCCATGTCGCTCAGCATGCCGAGCCCCAGCGGATCGGCCAGGCTCCCCAGCGCTTTGGCGATATTGTCCGGGATGGTTTCGGCGGCCTTTCGCAACCCGTTCACCGGATCGAACGACTCGTCCGCGGAGGTATCGGGCACGGCCGCTTGTTCGGCCTGCAGATACAGCGCGTTCAAGGTGCCGACCACCGCCTCTTTGGCGAAAATCCCGGTGAAGATACCCATGGTCGCAGGCCAGTTGTCCGGCGTGATACCGAGCGGTTCGAAAGCCGGGGTGATCCCCCGGCCGATATCACTCAATAGAGAATCCTGGCGGTTGCGATGGCCGAACGAACCGTCCCGCCCGAGGTCATTCAAGAAACTCAGCAAGACCACCACCGCAATGATCGCCTTGCCCGCGCCGAACATGAAAGTTTTCAGGCGGTCCCAAGCGCGCAGCAGCACGCTCTTCCAGCTCGGCAGGTGGTAAGGCGGCAGCTCCATGATGAACGGCGTCGCCTCGCCGCCGACCAGCGTGTGCTTCAGCACGTAACCGGTGAGCACAGCAGCGGCGATTCCCACCAGATACAGCGCGAACACCATGTCCTGTCCGCCGGACGGGAAAAAAGCCGCGACAAACAGGGCGTAGACCGACAGGCGGGCTCCGCACGACATGAAGGGATTCATCGCCACGGTGATGAATCGGTCGCGTTCGCTGTCCAGCGTCCGCGTTGCCATGATCGCCGGCACGTTACAGCCGAAGCCGACCAGCAGCGGGACGAACGACTTTCCGGGCAACCCGATCAAGTGCATCAAGCGGTCCATCACAAAGGCAGCACGCGCCATGTAGCCGGAATCCTCGAGGAAGGATAGAAACAGGTAGAGAAAGCCGATGATCGGAATGAATGTCGTGATGATCCGGATGCCACCGCCGACCCCTTGGGCGAGCAGCGTCGTCAGCCACGGCGGACCGTTGATGACGGACAGCGCCGCGGAGACTCCATCGACGAACAGCAGCGCGCCCAACTGATCGAAGAAATCGACGAAAATGCCGCCCACATTGATGGTGAACGTGAACATCAGATACATCATCGCCAAGAAGATCGGAATTCCCAAAACGCGGTTCAGCACGATGCGGTCGATGCGGTCCGAAACCGAGCGCCGAACCCGGGTTCTTTGGATCAGTACATCCTGACTGATGGCGTTGATGAACCCATAGCGGCTGTCTGCGATCAGGATATCGGCTTCTTCTCCGGTTTCCGATTCGATCGCTTGCAGGGCTGCCCGCAGTGCCTCGTTCGCCCGGTGCCCGGCCAGTTTCGCGCTCGGTTCATCACCTTCAAGAAGCTTCAGCGCGAGCCAGCGAGGGTCGATGGGACGGCCCAGCACGACGGCAGGGGCTTCGATCGATGAAGCGAGCCTCGCGATGGCTGTTTCGATGACGGGCGCATAAGCCACTCGCGCCTTTGGAGCGTGCTGGTGCGCCAGCAACCGGCGAATGCGGTTCTTTAACTCATCAGCGGCGTGAGCTCGGACCGCTACCACCGGCACCACGGCGCAGCCCAGTCGGCGGGACAGGGACTCCGCGTTCACCTCGACGCCTTGGGCCCGCGCCACATCGATCATGTTCAGCACGATCAGCAGCGGGACCTGCATTTCCAGCAACTGGGTGGTCAGGTAGAGATTGCGCTCCAGATTGGAGGCATCGACGATATTGATGAAGAGTTCCGCCGCGCCCGAGAGAATGTAGTCGCGGGCCACTTTCTCGTCGAGCGCGGTCTCTTCTTTCAATACATCGAGCGAGTAGATCCCCGGCAGATCGACGATCGTGATGTCGTCGTCTCCATCGCGGTAGCCGCCCTCTTTGCGGTCTACGGTCACGCCCGGCCAATTACCGACCCGCTGCCGGGCGCCGGTCAGCAGGTTGAACAGGGTGGTCTTGCCGCAATTCGGATTTCCGACCAGCCCAATGACATGGGTGCTCACGGCTGTTCTCGATCCACCAGGACGATTTTGGCTTCGTCCTTTCGCAGGCTGAGCGCGAAGCCTCTCACCCGGATCTCTACCGGATCGCCCAGCGGCGCAAAACGCACCACGGCGAATACCGTGCCGGGCGTCAACCCCATCGCCAGCAACCGGTTCCGGTAAGACCGGCTGCCTCGGGTGTAGCCCACCACCCGTCCCTGCTCACCAATTCTGAGATCACCCAAAGTCATCGTCATCATGCTCCGCGGTCAACGCCATTCCGTGGACCCGTGTGCGCTAACGCTGCCACAAATGATAATGATTATCTTATAGCGGCCCGAAGTCCTGATCAAGGACCAAAAAATGCTAAAGGTCACGAGCGACAGAGGTCGTTCGGCAAGGAGAAGTGCGCCAGACGGCGCGCAGCGGAGTGCGGCGCGAGCGACCCGCCCAGGCCGCTCCACGCTTCGCGGACCGTCAGGCAGCAACGGGTGGGATCAGTGCATTCGGGCCTTCAGCCAGTCGGCCACGCCACGCGGAATCTCCTTCTGCGCGCGACCGCTGACATAGATGCCGATGTGTCCCCCCTTGAATGCGAGGGTGGCGTAGTCCTTGGCTCCGACGTGCTTTTCGAGCGCGATCGAGGCCGCCGGGGGGACCAAGTGATCCTCGGTCGCGTAGACATTGAAGACCGGCATCGTGACGCGCCCCAGATCCACTTTTCTTCCGCCGATTTCCAGGCTGCCGTTCACCAATCGATTCTCCTTGTAGAACCATTTGACAAACTGCCGGAACGCCTCGCCGACCTGGTCGGGACTATCGAAAATCCATTTTTCCATCCGCAGGAAATTCTTCATTTTCACCGGGTCTTCCAGCATGTCCGCCATGTCCAGATACTTTTGACCCGTCAAGCGGAAAGGCTTCAGCGACAGGAAGCTCCAGTTCAGCAGTTCGCCCGGAACATTGCCGAGCGTATCGACCATCAGGTCAACGTCCAGATCCTGCACCCACTTACTCAAGACGTTGTCCGGCGTCTGGAAATCGACTGGCGTGACCATCGTGACCAGATTGCGCACCTTCTCCGGATGCATCGCGGAAAAGCACAGACTGAACGTGCCGCCTTGGCAGATACCGAGCAGATTGATGCTCGGAACATGGTGCTCACGGCAGATGAAGTCCACGCAGCGCCTGATGTACCCGTTCAGGTAATCGTCCAGATCGAGATAGCGATCGGCGCCGTCGGGGTACCCCCAGTCGATCAGATACACGTCAAGCCCCTGATCGAGAAGGCCGCGGATCATCGAGCGGTCTTCCTGAAGGTCCGCCATGTACGGGCGGTTCACCAGCGCGTAGACAATCAGTACCGGAACCTTGGCGGGCTCGGCCACCCTGGCTCGAAAGCGGTGCAGCACGAGCTTGTCTTCATGGTAAACCGGGTCTTTGGCACTGGCGCCGACGTCGATGTCGCCGACCCGGCTCAACGTGCCGAGGCCGGTCGCCACCTTTTGATTGAACTCGCAAATTTCCTGTACGATCTTATCGGGTCGTAGCATGGCTTTATCCTCCAAGTGGGTCAGCTGACAGTCTTCGGTTTGGCCGACCGCCTGGCGGGAGCGGTGGATGGGCTTGGCGCTTGCCCGGGGGCACCCGTCAGCTCGTTCACCTGCCGCTGCAGTGAGGCCACCTCGTTGCGAAGTTCTGGGACCCCGGCTTCATCGATTGCTTGTTGCATCCGCCAGACACTGCGCTGCAGCAGGTGCAGTCGACGATGGCTGGTATCCAGCTCGCGTCGTGTCGGCATGTTCAATGCGCCGAGCGCTTCATCGACGATCTTCTGTTCCTGATGCTTTACGGCCATCAGTGAATTGGTCAGCTTCGCCTGAGCTCGGGTGAATTCGCCCGAGACCGATACCTCGGCGTACGCCTCCTCGCCGCAGTCCACCCAGAGGTCGTAACAGGAGCGCAGGCTTTCGAAGGCTTCGCCTTTCCCGATCTGTGCGAGGACTTTTTCCCGCAACAGTTCCCCCGCTCTAACCACCACGCGGGACAGGACCGCCGCATAGGCCTGAACGGCCTGCCCATGCTCCAACCAGAGTTGTCCGAGGCGCTGCGTCTCCTCCTGTGATTCGCGCGTGTACCCCAAGGTCGGGGTGGACAGCCAGTTGCCGACGAGCGACGCCAGCGCGTCGTCCGAAACGGAGATGTCCCGAAACGCTTTCTCCATGTCGCCGGGCAGCACTGAGCAGGCGGAGGACAGGCGCTTCCAGGTATCCAGCGGCAAACCCCATAGCGTCGCAAATCCGCCCCATGGGTCTTTCGTCGCGCCGAAACCGGAGGCCACTTGTTCCTGCATTTTCGCCAGGCTTTGACTGAACGTGTCCCACCATTGACCGAAGTCCTTCCCCGGCTCCTGACCGGCGGAAAATGCCTTGAACAAGGCCTCGCCCATTTGCAGATAGCCTTTGTTCATTCCGAGCAGTTTCTCCATCCATGCGCGGGACTCCCCGGACATCGCGGGCGCCATCATCTTCGACCAGAAATCCAAACTTTGCGACCAGGGGTTGGCTGCAGCGTCGGCCGGGGTGTCCGCATTTATTCCCGGCATCTGGCGTGCCAGACCCGACCAGGCGTCCCAATATTTTCGTTGCATATCCGCCCATGCCTCGGACCATGCCGCCTCGGCGGAGTCTTGTTTGTCAGTCATCGCAGTTTCCCCTTATCGCTACACGGATCAGTTATCCTATACCAGCGAACTTGTGCGTTGCAACAGAAAGAGGCGGAGATCGGCGCGGAGCCAAGCTAAAGCGTTCACTCAGGGAGCCTGGCCGGCTCCAGCAGACACAAATGCAGAAGAAATGGTGCGTGACGGGAGGCCGCGAAAAGACCTCTTGACAACTGTGCAAACGCGCAATATGCTGCATCGCAACAGAGCCGGGCCTTGGCCCAGGCTTTTGGTATCGACCTTTCCATCAACGTTTACCGAAGGTAACGATCATGAACGCACCCTACAACCAATGGCTGGAAATGAACCGTGCCGCGATGGCGCCGATGCTGCAGTGGAGCGAACTGGCGGCAACCACCGCGGATAAGCTGGCACGTCAAGGTCTGACGGTGGCGCAAGACCTGTTGGATCTCGGCGCTCGGCAGATGCAATTGGCAGGTGAGGTGAAAGACCCTCAGAAGTGGGCCGTTGAAGAAAGCAAGCTGATTTCCGAGTACGGCCAGAAGATATTGGGCCGTGCAGGCGACTATCTGAGCATTTCCAAAGACGTCCGCGAATCTGTCGTAAGCTGGGCGGAAAACACTGCCAAAACAACTGCGGAGTCGATCAAGGCCACCGCAGAGTCGATCACGCCGAAAGCCGCCGCCTAAACTGCGAGCGGAACTTTGAACCCCGGGGCGCGAGCCCCGCCCAAGCCCGATCTGCCGGGGCGCGGGTCTTGCTCGCGGCCCCGTGGGCGCTGGTACAGTTGTCGGTGGCGACACACCGGTCTAACATTCACAGTTTATCCATAGGTTCGTAGGATCTTAGCATGATGGAAGATGTCGTCATCGTAGCGGCCGCGCGAACGGCAATCGGCAAATTCGGCGGCAGCCTTGCGAGCGTTCCCGCCTCCCAACTCGGCTCCCGAGTCATAGTGCACCTGCTCGAGAAGACTGGACTGGAGGCCCGACAGATCGACGAAGTCATCATGGGGCAGGTGCTCACGGCAGGGACCGGACAGAATGCCGCCCGGCAAGCCGCACTGCACGCCAGCCTGCCATTCGAAGTCTCAGCGACCACGATCAACAAAGTCTGCGGCAGCGGCCTGAAATCGCTGCAGCTCGCGGTCCAGGCCGTGAGATGCGGTGACGCCGAAATCGTCGTCGCCGGCGGCCAGGAGAACATGAGTGCGGCGCCGCACCTACTGCCGAACTCCAGGAACGGTAACCGATTGGGCGACTGGCCGTTAATCGACAGCATGATTGTCGATGGCCTGTGGGACGCGTTCCACGACTGTCATATGGGGATCACCGCCGAGAACATCGTTGACCAGTACGGCATTAGTCGTGAGGAACAGGACGCGTTCGCCGCCGCATCGCAACAAAAGACAGAAGCGGCTCAGAAGGCGGGTCGCTTCGCCGACGAAATCGTGCCGATTGAAATCCCGCAACCCAAAGGTCCGCCGCTGATTTTCGCCGAGGACGAGTTCCCGCGGCACGGGACCACGGCGGAGTCTCTCGCCAAGCTGAAGCCTGCGTTCAAGAAGGACGGCAGCGTGACGCCCGGCAACTCTTCCGGCATCAATGACGGTGCCGCCGCCGTGATGGTGGTGACCGACCATATGGCGCAACGGCTGGGACTGAAGCCGCTGGCACGTATTGCGGCGTACGGTTGCGCCGGGGTTGATCCGGCCGTGATGGGCACGGGTCCGATCAATGCTACACGCCGCTGCCTGCATCGTGCCGGGTGGAACATCGCCGATCTCGAACTGATCGAAGCCAACGAAGCCTTCGCCGCCCAGGCCATCGCGGTGAACCGCGACTTGGGCTGGGATACGAGCAAGGTTAATGTGAACGGCGGCGCGATCGCGCTCGGTCACCCGATCGGGGCTTCCGGCGCGCGGGTCCTGGTCACCCTGCTCCACGAAATGCAGCGGCGGGACGTCCACAAGGGCCTTGCAACACTGTGTATCGGGGGCGGTCAGGGAATATCGGTCGCGATCGACCGCTGAATCATCCGGCGCGGGCGCGGCCAGGCTGCCGCCCCCGACTCACACCTTTTCGAACGCTTAACATTCGCTGTTTTTTCTGGATTCGAGGAACCCAAAATGAATGGAAGAATCGCCGTCGTCACCGGCGGCACCGGAACCATCGGCACGGAAATCTGCAAACACCTGGCCGCGAGTGGCTGTCGCGTCGTCGCTCTGTGCCTTCCGGGTATGCCGGACTGCAGGCTCGATGACTGGGAGGCGGCACGAAAAAGCGAGGGCTACACGATGCATGCGCTCGGCTGCAATGTGGCGGATTTTGACGATACCGAGAAAACGTTCAAGAAGATCGAAAACGAGATCGGGCCGGTGTCGGTGCTGGTCAACGCGGCCGGCATCACCCGCGACGCGGCGCTCCGCAAGATGAGTTTCGAACAGTGGCGCGCCGTCCTCAGCGCCAACCTTGACAGTGTATTCAACACGACCCGCTGTGTGATCGAAGGCATGATGGACCGCGGGTTCGGCCGCATCGTCAACATCTCCTCGGTCAACGGACAAAAAGGCCAATTCGGCCAAGCCAACTACGCCGCCAGCAAAGCCGGCATGCATGGTTTCACGATGTCCGTCGCCCGTGAAGGCGCGCGGAAGGGCGTGACGTGCAACACCGTGTCCCCGGGCTACATCGAATCACCGATGATTATGGCTGTCCCCGAAGAACACCGCGCCAAGATCGTCGCGGAGATTCCGGTGGGCCGATTCGGCAAGCCGGCGGAGATCGCCCGCCTGGTGGCCTTCCTCGCCGCCGAGGAATCCGCGTTCATCACAGGTGCAGACGTCTCGATCAACGGCGGCCAGCACATGGGCTAGGCGATCGAACGCAGAGCCGCTGCCGATGGACGACGAACGCATCATCAAGAAATATCCGAATCGCCGCCTATACGACACGGGTGTCAGCAAGTACGTGACCCTCGCAGACCTTCGTTCGCTAGTCAAAGACAGCATCAAGTTTCGGGTGATCGATGTCAAAACCGAAGACGACATCACCCGAAATATCCTGATGCAGATTATCACTGAGGAAGAAGACAAGGGGTCGCCGTTTTTTAGCACCGAGGTGCTCGAACAGATCATCCGGAGCTACGGGGACGCGATGCAGGGGTTCATGAGCAACTATCTGAAGGAAAGCCTGGAACTGTTCCTGCAGCAGCAGCGGCTCATGCAGGAACAGATGGCAGGCTTGATCAAGACAGGCCCGCTCTCGGTGCTGTCCGATCTGGCGCAGCAGAATGTGCGCCTGTGGCAGGATCTGCAGCAGAGCGCATTGAACAGTTATGGACTCGGACCTCAAGCGCGCACGGAAGACAAACCGTGACGCGCCCCTCCCCGTTGACCCGGACCACCTCAGCGCGTTGAACTGACTGCTTCTCTCTCGTCGCGTCTCGCCGCGGGCGCGAAATTATGCCTCAACACCGCTTATAATGCCGCGCTTGGCGGCCAAGATTCGGTCTGTGCGCCAAGCCGCGGCGCTCTGGTTGTGCTCGTCCATGAGGAACCGGCCCACCCCGGCAAAATAATAAGGTTAATACTTCCGGAGGTGCATGATGTGTTGGAGCGGTGAAGCGTCGGCGGTGCTGGCCACGGTCGGATTCGGGACGGCAAGCTACGTCGCCTACAAAGGCGAGTCCAAAGAACTGTGGGTCCCGTTGACCTATTTTGCCTGCATGGAGCTGCTGCAGGCCGCGACCTATGTGTACATCAACCTGTGCGACGCGCCACCGAACCAGATATTGACCCTGTTCGGATATCTTCACATCGCATTTCAGCCGTTTTTCGTCAACATGGTCGGGATGTATTTCATACCCGAGCACGTCAAGCGCCGGATCAGCACCTACGTCTATGCGGTGTGCGCGGTCGGTGCGGTCGCGATGTTGGTGAAGATGTACCCTTTCGCCTGGGCCGGGACGTGTATCGTCGGCTATGAAGGCTTCTGCGGCGCCCAGGCGTGTTCCGTTTCGGGAGACTGGCATATTGCCTGGCAATTACCGCTCAACGGCTTAATGTCCGACTATCCGGACAACCCCCTGGGGTTCCGCTACGGTCTGCATGGATTCACCTATATCTTGACCGCGTTTTGGATGCCGATCATTTACGGCTCTTGGCGATTCGTGGGCTTTCATTACTTGGTCGGGCCGCTGCTGTCGGATATCCTGACCAGCAACCCGAATGAATACGCGGCAGTGTGGTGCCTGTTCTCGATCGCCCTATGCGTCTCGGTCATCAAGTCACCGGTGCGGCGTTATCTTCATGTGGCCTCGTGGCCCTGTTACCGCCGGGCTTACGCGGTTTGACGACATCCTGCCCGGCGGTGCGTCGGTCCGTTGCCGTCAAAATTCGACGCCTCGGGCGATCCGGGTGGTGTCGCCCCAGATCAACTCCAAGCGGCTGATCGGCGGCGGATCGCAGGGTTCGGCCGAATAGGCTTGGAACAGCGCTCTTGCGCAGGCGCGGGTCTGCGGCGTGAAATAGAGGTTGAAGAAGAATCCGTCGCGGTCCCACGCTCCGTAGAGCGCCGCACCGCGCGGACCGTTCCGGGCGGTGAAGGAGGCCTGAAACACTCCCTGTACGAGGAAGGACTCCCCGGCATCGTATTCTTCTCGGGACAAGCGGATGCGATACCAGGGCGCGACGGTGCCGGTCATGTCAGGGCAACCCTAAAGTGGGGTTGCCCGACTGATCCCGCTCCAGGCTGACGCGTGACCCATCGCGATTGAGTGTATCCGCCGGCCCCACTACAATCGAACGCCTCCCACTTGATTTGCCATTGCCACTTGGTTTGAACGAACAACACCTGGCACGTGCCGCTCGGCAGTTGATCGAGGCGGGGCGATATATCAGTGCACACGGCTGGGTCCCTGCCACCAGCGGGAATTTCTCCGTCAAGCTGCCGGACGGCCGCATTGCAATTACCGTGTCGGGCACGCACAAGGGCCAGCTGACCGAACGCGATATCATGCTTATCGATGCAGAGGGGCGGGCGCTCGATGAGCGTAAACCTTCGGCGGAGAGCTTGCTGCACACCTCGATCTACCGGCGTTATCCCGAAGTGGGCGCCGTACTGCATCCGCATTCGCCGAATTCCACCCTCGCCTCCCGGTTGTTTCCCGACCGGATCGTGCTGGAAAATTATGAACTGCTGAAAGCGTTGGACAGCGTCACAACCCACGAAGCGCGCGTGGTGATCCCGATCTTTCCGAACGACCAGAACATTCCGCATCTCGCACTCTGTGTTGAAGAATACATGGAAATGCACCGAGATGTCAGAGGCTATATTATCGCCGGCCACGGTTTTTACACGTGGGGCGCCACCTTGAGTGATGCGCTCCGCCATGTCGAGGCATTGGAATTCCTGTTCGATCTTGAAATCCGTCTGCACGGAGTACGAAAGCCATGAGCCTACTGACGATTCATCCCGAAAGCCAACCTCAGGTCGCCGAAATCGTTCGCGATCACGACGCGATCTCGTCCGCGCTGCGCCGCATCGGCGTGACTTTTGATCGCTGGGTCACGGACTGCACGTTGCCGCCGGAGGCCGACCCGGACGCGATCTTGGAGGCCTATCGGATTCCCATCGAACAACTGAAGTCGGCGCATGGGTTTCAATCTGCGGATGTGATCAGCGTCAACGCCGCACATCCGCACAAGGCGGAACTGCGGGCGAACTTTTTGAACGAACACGTCCATTCGGACTTCGAAGTTCGCTGCTTCGTCGAGGGTCGAGGCCTGTTCTACCTTCATCCCAACGACCGCGTCTATGTCGTGCTGTGCGAGCAAGGCGACCTGATCAGCGTGCCCGCCGGCGTGAAACACTGGTTCGACATGGGAGAATCACCGTATCTACAATGCATCCGCCTGTTCACTTCGCCTGAAGGCTGGGTTGCCGATTTTACCGGTGACGACATCTCCGCACGCTTCCCTAAGCTGGAGGCCTATGTGGCCCATTACTCATGATCAAAGCCGTTCTGACGGATATCGAAGGGACGACATCATCGATCTCGTTCGTCAAAGACGTACTTTTTCCGTACGCGCGCGAGCGCATCACTGAATTCGTGGCATTGCACGGGGCCGAACCCGAAATCCGCAAGATCCTGAGCGAGGCCAAGATGATCGCTGGGGAATCTCTTGAAGATGCCGAATTGTGCAAGGTGCTGATCCGATGGATCGATGAAGACCGGAAAGTCACGCCACTGAAGTCACTGCAGGGATTGATCTGGGAAGAAGGGTACCGTCACGGTGATTTCCACGGCCATATCCATGAAGATGCGGTGCGCCGGCTGCGCGCATGGAAAAACCGCGGGCTGAGGCTGTATGTCTTCTCCTCGGGGTCGGTCTACGCGCAAAAACTGCTGTTCGGCCATACCCAGTTCGGTGACCTGACCGCGTTGTTCTCGGGCTATTTCGACACGCATGTCGGTCCCAAACAGGACCCCGGAGCGTATCGCAAGATCGCCGCGATGATTGGTCTGGAACCGGCTGTCATCCTGTTTCTGTCTGACATCGAAGGGGAGCTCGACGCCGCCCGCACCGCGGGCATGGTCACCATCAAGGTGGTGCGCGGTCCCGAGCTTCCAGCCAGCGCCCATCCCCAGGTCGGGGGGTTCGACGCCATCACGTTCCACGAAAGGTTGTAGTGCGAACGGCTTTTCGCTGCCTGGGTAGTTTCACCGACACCACCGCCGATGGCGATCTGCCGCATGCCGGTGCAGACCAGTCTTCTGCTTACGTTCAAAGGAGCCCGGCCGGGTCCAGGGACAGCCACACTCTGCGGTACTCGGGCTCCACCGAACAAGCCGGTCAGCGGAGCCTCCGCAGCGCTCGGCGCGGGTGGGGACCGTCGCTTTCGTTCCGCTCACAACGAAAGCCGAGGTTGATCTTAAGCTACGGGAACGGCTATAGTTCGAGTTTTTGGTGATGGGGGGAGGCGCATCGCGGCTCCATTTTTGAACGACAGGCTGCCGAAAAAGACCCTGGCCAACCAGGCCTACCCGACGTTTGACGGGTAACGTCAAGGGATTTTTTCCGCACCCTGCCTCAAAGCTAGCATTAGCAATGGGAGGGTTTATGCGATCTGACCAATCTTCGCAGGCAGTGCCGCGTGCGCAAAAAACCGGCATCTCGAGGAGGACTTTTCTCATGCGGACCGGCGCCGCGGCGGCCGGCGCGCTGCTTGTTCCTTCGGCGGAAGCCTTCACCCGAAGCCTAAGCCGCGAACGTCTCCTCAACTTTTTCAATCCCAACACGGATGAAGAACTGACGATCGCGTGCTGCATCGACAGTCAGTACGATGCGCGCGTCATGCGCCGCTTCAGTGAGTTCATGAGAGATCATCACACCAACAAGGTCCACCCGATTGATCCCGCCTTGCTGGATCTTCTCTTCGCGGTCTCCGTGCTAACCAGGAGCAACGGGACTTTTCAAGTGATCTCCGGCTACCGGGCTCCTGAAACCAATCACATGCTGCGCCGCAGGAGTCATCGGGTTGCCGAGCACAGCCTGCACATGCAGGGGAGGGCGATCGATATCCGCATGAGCGATGCCAGTGTGCGGACAGTCCGCAAAGTGGGTCTCGCGCTGCAGCGCGGCGGCGTTGGTTATTATCCGGCGGCCAATTTCGTCCATCTTGATACGGGCGACGTCCGCGCCTGGTAACCTGCCGGCACACGACATTTGAGGGGGCAGAGGCGTTTGCCGTGTCACGACCAGTCGCGCGGCAGATCACGGCCCCTCATGCCGCCTTCCCGATCCGGTGGTTGTCACAGCGACGCTATCACCACCGGCACGTACATCTCGGATTCGCTGACCCCTCCGTGGACACCGATATGATAGAAGCGCTGTTCCGAGGGGAGCCAATCGCTCAAAATGTAGCGGCCTTTCATCAACAGGACATAATCGCCGATCCGCTCAGTCAGGCGCGGATGGGCATAGCCCCGACCGAACGCGCCGCGGTCCACGAGCTCCCGGCTGCTCACCCAGTCCACGGCGTGGGCTAGTTCGGAATTCAGGTAGGATTCGAACGCGTCAGCCCGGCCGTTTCGGACGTAACAATAGGCGGCGCGGCGCTCTCCGCACAGCGGAAGCAGAAGACACGCCGCCAGCTCCGGATGATCCGCCAGTTCGATTGAATGGTCCTCGTCGGTGTCGATCATCCCGTGGTCGGCGGTTAAAACGACCAGCGTGTCGCTTCCGGACAGTTGGCGACAAAATCGCCCGAACCGCTCATCAATCTGCCCGAGATGCGAAAGGGTTTCCGTGCTGTGGATGCCATACTCATGCCCCAACGAGTCGAGATCGGGCCAGTAGGCGTAAATGAACTGGAGACCCTCGGCCGGCTCCCGCACTGCCCTGGCCGTGGTCAGGAAAAACTCGTCGAGCGAGTCGAAACACCGCAGTTCAGCCTTGCCCCGGTGCGCGAGGTTGTAGTCGGACTGCGCGATCCGGCGCGGCGTCACGATGATGCTTCCGCCGGGCAGCGCATCGAAAACCGGCGCGGCAGCGAAAACCTTGCGCGGATCAATGCCGCAGCGGCTGAAAGTGACACCTCCGCAGCGGGGCTTGCCCGGAAGAACCGCAAAGACGCCCGCCAGCTCGCGAAAGTACATGAACCAGCCGGTCAACCCGTGCTGCTGAGGTGCAACCCCGGTCAAAAAGCTGGTGACCGCAGCGGCAGTCGTCGAGGGAAAAACCGAGGTGATCCTGCCGCGCAGGCGCTGATGCAGCGCGCCGCCGGCGGCGTTGCAGAGCACCGTATCATGGCCCAAAC
>JALORT010000194.1 GCA_025458755.1 Methylotetracoccus sp. | reverse complement strand
TGTTATTTTTATTTTTATTTCTGCTCTATGAGAAACGGGAGTTTCTCAATTGTTCTGCATCTTGTGTTTCTGAATCTGCTTTTCGACTTCCTGCTTCGTTTCCTCGTAGGCTTTGTACGGAACGCTTTCCGTCTCCCGATTCTTCAGGAGGAGGACGAGGACAACAGCCGTCGCGATGATGCCGCCAATGTAGAGCCAGAAATTATCTTTTTCGTTTTCCATTATCATACCTCAACAGAACGTAACGCAATTCGCCGGACGGAAGCCTGCGGGAAGGTCGTCCAGCACCCGCGGGTCGCCGCCTCAGGAGCAGAACCTCAGGCGACGGCGACTATTCTAGAAAAGTTGACAGACATGTTCAACAACTTATCTGAACTTCGTGCCGTTTTGTCGCCACTTTGTTGACCAAAAGCGCCGCTCACCTATCCCGGATGGCTGCCGCTGGCCGTTCCCTGCTCTCCCGTGCGAACTGTAACGGTCTCGTACGCACGATCACGCTGCACGAGGGTTGTTCATCAGGAGCGGCGCTGCGGTGTCTAGGGGTTCCTGCATGATGAGCGCCAAACGAGTCGATGCTGGCTTCACTGCTCGGGTGGTGGTTTCCGGACCGAACACTCTACCGCGTCCGGTCCCGCCGGTTTTATCAACCGTTCGAGGGGTCGAGAGGAGGGGACGATGTCGGGAAGGCGGGCTTGGGTGGAACGGCTTTTTCGGAGCATCGATGCGAAAGATGCCGAGACCTTTTTTGGTTTTCTTCATGAGGAGGTGCTGTTTCGGTTTGGGAACGCTGCACCGATACAGGGGCGATCTGCAGCCGGTGACGCCGTGCGGGGATTCTTCCAGAGCATCCGGGGTGTCGGACATACCTTGATCGACACGTGGGATTTGGGCGACACCGTGATCTGCCGTGGGGATGTGACCTACAGTCGCCATGATACGAGCACTCTCTGCGTGCCGTTCGTGAATGTTCTTCAGCTCGACGGCGGGCTGATCCGGGAGTACCTGATCTACGTTGATATTTCGGCGCTGTACCGTGAAGGCTGACCGCCATCGCAAGCTCGCGCCGGGCGGCAGCGGGCTCGTCCATTGCGCCCGAGCGGTGTTTGGCGGGAGCAGGTCAGGGCGCCCTTAGTGGTCGATATCGGAAAAGAACGTATTGTCTTCGCCGCCCGCATGCAGAGCGATCCGGAGGACCTGCGCGGCGAAAGAAGCCTCCCGGCCCGCGGTGAACGGTCTGTGCGCATCAACTCGTGTGTTGCTCTTGAAAGTCCGGATCACCGAACCGATTTTTTCTTGAAGGACGGGCTCTGGTACGGGAATCATCGCACCCGATGACATGGTGAACTCCGGCAGCGTGATGATCCGACCAGCCAGAATCATTCCGGGCATGCCGGTCTCGCTGAGACTGAGATCCAATAAATCCAGCGTTTTTTCCGTCACCAGATCGCGCAGTGCTGCTCCCCGGTGCGGTTGGATCGCCTCGATCCGAAACAGCGAAAAATAGGCCGTCAACATCGCCTGAAGCAGCTGCATTTCACTCGATTCGGGCGGAGGCGGCGACCGCTCCAGGTGTCGCTCGATGACGTTTTTGCCGCCCCGGCGGTAGTGATAGAGGCAGTAGTCATAAAGAACGGCGATTTCATCGTCGTTGTTCAGAATCAGCGTGCCGGACTTGAAAATTCCCAATTTCTTGCCGCATTCCGGCACAGCAGACTTCGGCAACTGTTTGACCAGCTCCACGTTCAACGAGCGCCCCAGTTCGCGGAAATGTTTGTAGCGCTCCCGCAGATCGCAGGGACCGGCTTCAGTGCGGCGGCGAAAAATGGCAAACCAATTCATTTCAATCGTCCTTTGAGCACCTCTGTCGGCGTTCGACGAGCAGGGCTCCGGCACACGAGCCGGGTGGTCGCACACGGTACGAAGTGCGGAAGCCAGCGCGACGTATTCACAACGGCAGCCCGGCGTTACGCAGGGCTTGTTCCCAAACCGTCTTCGCATTCTTCGAGAAAATCAGGGATTCGTCCGCCGGGGCAAGCAGCCAGTCACCACGATGCAACTCATGATCCAATTGACCGGGTCCCCATCCGGCATAACCCAGCAGAAGCAGGTGGCGCTTCGGGCCGCGGCCCTTGGTGATCGCTCGGAACACATCCAGGCCCGTCGACAGGGACAAGCCGCGCTGGAGCTGCAGTGTATTGGTGCCGCGATAATCACCGGAGTGCAGCACAAACCCGCGTCCAAGCTCAACCGGCCCACCTAGATAGACGTCGATCGGCTTCCGACTGCGGGATGGGAGACCGAACGCGGAGCCCAGTTTTTTCAAGGTCGTTTGTCCCAGCACCCGGTTGACCATCAGCCCCATGGCTCCGGTGTCGTTGTGAGCGACCAGATAGATGACGCTCTGCGCGAACGTCGGCTCGTTTAAGCGGCGGCTGGCGACCAACAACTGTCCGACGAAGGGCGAGCCGCCCGCTGCGGGTACGCGCGGCGTGACGTACGCTGATGCGCCGGCGGCCAATACGATCATCAGTATCAGCATCACAAAGGCGAAACGGGCGGGCTTCATTGACGCGGTTCGGACTGGATGGATGTGACCTGGCACCTGAGGGGATTCTCTCACGTGGCGTCCACGGGTAAAAATCCCCGACGGTGAGCCTCTCGGTGCGTCCCCACCAACTGGGCTGCCGGCTCGAATCGCGCTGGGGGTCACCCGTTCGAGTCGGATTCCTGAGCGCGACATCAAGCCGCCGCGGCAGCGAGGCTTGTTGCGCATGCGCACCGCCAGTGCATGCGGTCAGCCCGCCCCGGTCCGCGTTTCGTCGACGAAGCGCTCGGTGGAATCATCCAACGCGCGACTGCGCCGGCCGCGGGGCTGATGGACGTAGAGGCTCTTGACGTCGATCGGCACTTCGGTTCGTGTGGGCGGCAGCGCCATCTCGTACCGGACCGGTTGAACGTGATCGGCCATCTGCAGCTTCGGATTGAAGACACTGTTGAATTTCCACAAGCTTTTCAAGAAGTTGGTTTGGCCCCGAAGCAGGTGACGACCGACGATCTGTGCTGTTCCCTTCAGGGACTCCCAGCCCAGGTGTTTCCTATTCAGCACTTGTTGGGTCTTCACCAGTTCCTCATAGAATTCGTTCAGCGGCAACCGAGTCGGCAGCACGGCGTGCTGGATGTCGAACATCCGGTAGTCGCGGGTGGTCAGCTTCCGTGACTCGGTACGCCACGTCTCCGTGCCGGGGTATGGCGTATTAACGCTGATGTTGACGATTTCCGGGATCTCCATGCACCACTCCCGAATTGCCTTGAAGCGGTCGCGATCCCAATCGGGATCGGCGATGATATTGATCGCGACGGTGATGCCGAGCGAGCGCGCGAATTCTAATGCCTCGAAATTCTTGCCGAGACTGACGCGCTTGCGGAACTTCGCCAGCCCTTCCTCGTCAATCGCCTCGACGCCCAGGAACATGTACTCCATCCCGATCTTCTTCCATAGCTTGAACACGTCCTTGTTCCGCAGCAGTACATCCCCACGGGTC
This sequence comes from Methylotetracoccus sp., assembly GCA_025458755.1. Classification (GTDB taxonomy): domain Bacteria; phylum Pseudomonadota; class Gammaproteobacteria; order Methylococcales; family Methylococcaceae; genus Methylotetracoccus. The sequence goes on along the minus strand of JALORT010000194.1, from coordinate 1,586 downwards.
TCCAGGTAATACTCCTTCTTGATGCCCCGCCGCGCGATCGCCTCCCCAATTTCGAGCCCATGTTTATCCTGGATGAAGGCGACATCGTCGACGATGAACACGCCGGGTTCCCTGATGCGCGCCAGTTCGTCGACCACCTTGTCCGGGCTCATCACGCGGTAACTTCGGCCGTAGAACGTCCACGCGCTGCAAAACGAGCAATCCCACGGACAACCGCGGGTGAACTCGATCGACGCGCACGGATCCAGCGTGCCCAGGAAATACTTGCGGCGATGTTTGATCAGGTCGCGGGCCGGCCGGATCTCTTCGAGATCTGCCACAAACGTGGGCAGAGGCCCCTCGCCGTCCAGCGTGACGGCACCGGGCACGGCACTGACGTTTGAGCGATCATGCTCTATCGCTTCCAGCAGCAGCGGCAGGCCGGCTTCCCCTTCCCCCCTCAACACGCAGTCAATTTTGCCTTCGCCATGCGCCAGTAACTCGCGGGCGGTGAACGAGGCACTGTGACCGCCAATGAAGACGAAACAACCCGGCAACAGGTCTTTCGCCGCTTTTCCCAAATCGATGACTTCGGGAACGTTGGCCAGATAGTTCAGCGAGAAGGCAATCACGTCCGGCCGCCAGGTTGCCACCTCCCGGTAAAAATCGCGATGGCTCTCCGCCTGCAGGTCGATCAGACGTACCTGATGTCCCGCACGGCGCGCCGTCTCGGCGACCAATTCGAGGCCCAGCGGTTCCAGGCGCAGGAAAACCTTCGTATACATCAGGGGACTCGGATGAACGGCCAGAAATTTCATACAGGACCCTCTTGATCGATTCGCGCAAAGGTTATGGAAAACCGGGCAAGATCATCCGTGTCGTGCTCGATCCCCATCGGGAACGGGCGGTATCAGGCATACGGTGCGAGGGAAAACCAATTTGTACCACTGCAAGAACCCGACAGCCACCGAGGGCAACCTGCAATCACTGATGCAGCCACCGTCACGCACGGGAGTTCTCGCTAACGTTCGAAAGCGTTGGCGAGCAGGAAGCTCCCGGATCGTTCACGGTCGGGCGGACCGAGCGCTGCGCCGGAGCACGGTTGGCACCGCACGGCTCAGGGTGCAACAGAAGGAAAACCTGCCGTTCGTACCGAAGCCGCCGGCCCTTCCGAGCTCAACTGCGCCTTCAGTGCGCATGTATCAAACTGGTTCGTGGATCTTCCACGAGAAACCGCGCCAAATCGACGCCGGCCGGGCTGCGCCAGGTCACGATACCGACCTGAGTCGGCGTGAATTCGACCGTCTGCTCTCCGGGGTGGAGTGCCGCATCGAGCGACCATTCCGGAATGACGAGCCGAGCGGTGTCGGCAGTCGCTTCCCGCACCGCGATGACCCAGCGCACCGGCATGTTGACATGCAGACGGAATTCGTCCGGGTTGACACCGGCTGTGGTCAACTCCGCCCGAATTTCCATCCGGGGCGCCGGCGGTTCAGCGATCCGTTCCACCGGAACCGGCACCCGCGGCAACTCGATGCCAGCCAACTGCGCCCTGCGCTGCCAGTGGTTCCATTCGATGGACACGGCGCGGAGCGTCCGATGACGCA
>JALORT010000193.1 GCA_025458755.1 Methylotetracoccus sp. | reverse complement strand
ATTCATTCCGCTGGTACCCGTTGAGTCATGTTGAGCGCAATGATCAAAGGCTTTGTCTTTGCGGTTGTAGCGCTGTTAGGCGCCTGCCGCGGGCAGTCCGAAGATCCGGTGAAGTATTCTCCGGTGGGCCTGGTTCCGGCGTCCCCGCAACGGGTCGGCGATCCGGAAAAGGGTTACAGGGCGCTGGTGAATGAGCCCTATATTCGCTGCGGCCTGCCTTACGCGGCATACCGGCAGGTGGCCGATCCGGTGCCGCCGGAACACTTGCTGAACGGGCGAACGGGCCGAAATGCCGAGTTGCCGTATCATTTGACGTCCTACACCACTGTCGCCGGTGTGGACTTGGTGGTCAATAATTGTCTCTCCTGCCATGCGGCAGAATTCAATGGCCGATTGATCGTTGGCCTCGGTAACGAGTCCCTCGATTTCACCATGGATCCCAGCCTGCGTGCCGAAGCCGCCGGCGCCTATGTGGAAGATGACGCGGAAGCTCGGGAGTGGCGCCGCTGGGCCGATCGGCTGAACGTGCTGCGTCCCTACACCGTGACCGATACCGTCGGCGTCAATCCTGCAATTTCGATCACGCTCGCGCTACTGGCGCATCGCGATCCGCGCACGCTGACGTGGTCTGCGGCACCACTCATCGAGCCCCCGCCGGCCATACCGCCGCCGACCAGTGTGCCGCCGTGGTGGCGGATGAAGAAAAAACATGCGTTGTTCTATAACACCGAGGGTCGCGGGGACCATGCCCGCATCATGATGTTGGGCGTGCTGCTGTGTGCGGAAGATGTGGCGACGGTCAAAGCGATCGATACTTACGCGCCCGACATCCGCGCCTATTTGGCGTCGATCGGCCCGCCACCGTGGCCATATGAAGTCGATCGCGGCTTGGCGCGACGCGGCGCGGCGGTCTTCGAACGTACCTGTGCGGCTTGCCATGGCACTTACGGAGAACAGCAGAGTTATCCCAACCTGGTGGTGGATCTGGCGACCATCGGTACCGATCCGGTGATGGCGCGTTTCGCCATCGACGGTCAGGCTGATCGGTTCATTCGCTGGATCGGTGCCTCGTTCTACGGCGAAATAGCCATATCATCGCCCGCGCCGGGATATATCGCCCCGCCGCTGGACGGCGTCTGGGCCACAGCCCCTTATCTGCACAACGGGTCCGTCCCGACGTTGGAGGCGCTGCTGGACAGCCGGAAGCGGCCGGTGTTCTGGACGCGATCCTTTCGCTCTGACGATTACGATCCCGACACGCTCGGTTGGAGATTTCACGCACTGCCTCACGGCAAGGCCGGCACGCAGGACCTCAAGGAGCGCACGCGCATCTACGATACGACTTTGCCCGGGTACTCGAAGGAGGGCCACACCTTCGGTGATGCGCTGAGCGACGAGGAACGGCGTGCCGTTCTCGAGTTCATCAAGACCTTGTGAGAGATTGCGAAAACAGGGAGGCAGCGTGCGCTCGGCGCACGAAATCCGCTAAAGTAGTCGTAGTCGCGGAGCCCGGGGGGCAGTGTGACACCCCCGCTCCCGATCCATCGACGCTGCGCCTCGCCGCAAACCCATCGCTGCTGCGCTTCCGCCTCGGCGATCTCCCGTCGCATCCCCGGCCATCCACCGGCCCCGAATCTTCCATCCTCACGTCGCGGTAGGTCGTTGGGCCGCACGGCCGCATAGATTCTCCGACGTGCGTCATAGATTTTATGACCACGCTGATCTCTCCACGCCCGGTCGATAAGGCCTCCCGCGCCGGCGGCTCGTCCTCATAACCTTTATGACGTACGCCGTCGCTTTCTTGCATCGGCCGGCTGCGCGAAAAACCCACTAGTGACGTTAAATCAAAAGCTTGCACAAGCACATCGTTGAGGCGCGGCTTGCTGGCACAGGATTTGTGACATGTCTGGGCAACAACAAAGGCGAAAGAACGCTTTCGCTCGTGAACGGAATGGTGTGGCCGCCTCGCATGCATGCTCCCTTCAGAATCCAGCTGCACAAGATCCCGAGCGGTTATCGCGGAACGCTGAAAACGGTGGAGCACATCGTCGATCTGGTGAAAAAGGGCGCAAAGGATTTCAAGGTGCGTCAGACAGCGATCGACGTCCTGCGGCAGCGGGCGGTTAAGCCCAAGGATTACCTGGGCGAGATCAAGGCGCTGTTCGAATGGGTGCAGCAACACATCCGGTACACCAAGGACACATTCCGGGTAGAGGTGCTTCATTCCGCGCGGCGCATGCTCGAACTGCGGGCGGGCGACTGCGATGACATGGCGATCCTGCTGGGGGCGATGCTGGAGGCGATCGGCCATCCGGTCCGGCTGGTGATCACCGGTCCCGATCCCTTGCGGCAAGACCTTTTCAGTCACATTTACCTGGAGGTTTTTCACAAGGGCCGCTGGGTTCCACTGGACGCCACCATGCCTCACCCGATGGGTTGGGCGCCGAGCACACCAGTGAAGAAGACAATTGTGATCGAGAGGAGACCCGACATGATGGCCGAGGACTTGGAACTGCAGGGCATGGACGATGCTGTGACGGCACCGGATTGGCTGAAGGGACTGATCCGATCGGTGCGATACGAGGCGATTCAGCCCAAGGATCAGCGGGTGAAGTCACTGTGGGACCTGCTGAAGCAGCGACAGTTGTTGCGCCGAAGCCCTTGGCTCAAGGCGGTGTTGCGCCGCATCTGGGACAGGGGGCTATCCGCTCGCCCGCGTCCGCGCACCGCTGCCCGGATCGCCCGCAGTTTGCGGCAGTGGGGGATTCTGCCACCGAAGCGGGTCTCCGGGGTGGCTCCCGGCCCAACGGCCGGCAGCCCCTCAGGCACTGCCGCGCTGCAGGCCTTGCGGCCCGTGATGTTGACCCCGGTCGCCTCGGTGCGGCCAGCGGCGCTGCAGCCTGTCCGGCCTGTGCAGATGGGACCGGCAGCCATGCGGGCGGCGGCGAAATGACCTGCCGTTGTAAGAAGTGTTCCAGCGGCCGGCGCGGCACCGCGCGCACCGGAGAAAGCGTCGAGAATTTGCCGGCTCATCGCCTGAAGCAGGGGGCGGATTTATACCAGGCGTTCAACGGATTCGAACCGTCCCGTGTGCTGAAGGTTCGCCATTCCCGAGTCATTCCGCCGGTGGTCGTGGAACTCGGCGAACTGGTCGGCTTGATCTACCGCTCGGACAAGGGACAGCCCGGACAACCGCTGACTTACATTCACCGCATGGAGAATCCGCCGCGTCTGGTCAGCAACATCGAAGGGACGCAGCTGTACGTCGTCGGCGGCAGTTACCGGGTCACGCCGCAAGGGATCGAAGGCTGATCCGCTATGAAAAACCGCACGGGGGATGAAATGAGCAAGGGCCAACAGCTCGGACTGGATGAGCTGATGATCGTAAATCCCGGCCCCTCGGGGATAGGCGCCTTGTTTCTGGGCGAGGACGGTACCTTGTATCAGATGCGAGGAGCGAGTGAAGAAACGGACCGAACGGGGCAATTCTTTCTGGGCGAAGACGGCACGCTGTATCAGGTGCACGGCTTCGTCGCGGGCGGTTCTGTCGGGCCCGCCGGGAACTCGGGCAAAGGTCTGGGAGACGATGAAGACCGCGGGCTAGGCCGTTATTTCCTCGGTGCGGATGGTGCGTTGTACGAAGTCGTCCGCTAGGCAAGCCGATCGGTCTCGAATTGTCGTTGAGAAAATTTGCTGGGTTGATTCTTGCGAGTAAAGGAGGATGCGATGGCTAAGGTTCAAGGCGTTAAAGAAAAACTGCACTTTCCGCTCTACGACGCGTTCTTCGTGCCTGAGTCGGGAAAGTTCCAGGATGCGATGACAGATCCTCGGGTGATCCGCTTCTTCGTGGATATCCAGAACAAAACCAAGCTCGAAACGAACCTGCAGGCGTCAGGTGTCCTCCCCAGCCTGAACACGTTCGAAGCCCGCGCCATGCGCATTATCGCCAGCGTCCCGAAAGTGGCCGTTCTGGCGAGCAAAATAGTCGATAAGGCGGACATCTATTGCAAGGCCACGGGTACGGACAAAGACCAGAAAAAGAACGAACTTCTCGCGGAGATTCAAGCTGAGTGCGATCGCGCTTGCGTGGCAGCCAACTCGCTGTTGCCTGAATTGATCTACAACTCGGTGACGACGCTGCTGGTGGGCGAAAAAATCATGATCGAGGCGCCCACCTTCTGGTTCCCGTCCGGCGCCGGCGTGAGCCCGGGCAGTGGAAATATTAACCATGGCGAACCCGATCCGACGGCCACGTTCCGCTTTGCCGAGCCGGTCTTCATCGAGCCGCAGCAGAATTTCCGGGTGGAAATGTTGTTTCCTCGGGGCGTACCCGGCCAAGGGACACCGCCCAACCCGAATCAGTTGGCCGGTCTTTCTGGTCCGCTGCGAATCTGGGTCGCGTTGGACGGTTATCTGACGCGTGATGTTCAGTAATCGTCCTTAAGAAAGGAAGGAGGTACACCATGAGGTCTTTAAGTGAAAGCGATGTGACCCAGATGATGGGCATCGGGTATCTCGGCGAAGTACGCCAGGGGCCTGATGGGAACCTGTACCAATATGTCCAAGGCGTGGATGGGTTGGGTCATCCGATCGGATTCTGGCGAAAATTGAAGCGTCTGGCTCGCCGGGTGGTCAGAAAAGCGCTCCCGATTGCCCAACAATTCGCCCCGTTTATCCCAGGCGGAGCGGCGGCGCTGACGGCGGTCACTCCGTTCCTCAAACAGGCTGGCGTGGCGGGGTATGCGGGTCTGGGAGTGCTATACCAGGCGGACGATGGAACCGTCTATCAGATGCAAGGCTTGACGGAAGACGAAATGCAGGGACTGGAGGACGGCGAGATCGCGCCGATGATGGGTGCCGGTTATCTCGGGGAGGTGCGGCAAGGCCAGGACGGCCTGTTGTATCAGTGGGTGGAAGGTGTGGATGGTCTCGGCAACCCGATCGGCTTTTGGAAGAAAGTCAGCCGCTGGGCCCGTAAAGCCGTCAAGTACCATCCGGTGGCGGCAGCATTGAGAGCAGCGAGACCCCTGGTGCAGAAGGCACTGCCGGTTGCCCAGAGGGTAGCCGCAGCGGGTCCTGGCGGCGAAGCTGCGCTAACGGCTGCGACCCCGATTCTCAAACAGGCCGGAGTCGCGGGTTACAACGGTCTCGGCGCGC
>JALORT010000192.1 GCA_025458755.1 Methylotetracoccus sp. | reverse complement strand
GACGACGCGGGTGCGAAAGGGGCCCGGGGTCCGTCGGGTGACCCGACGCTCGAAGATCAACTGCACCTGGTCGGGACGGCCCGGGTCGAGATTTTCGCTCACAACGGGGCGATTGTGCCGGTCCGGTTCTACGGGGTCGGCTGAACGATTGAGGAAAGATCGACCCGCACGGGCGTAGATTGAGTCGTAAGCGGGCCCCCGCTTAAACCTACGCCGCGATCGCGCCTATTAGCGATTTGCGCCTTTCGCTGAACGCGTCAGTGCCCGGCCGATCATCCGCCGATCACGGAGTCGGGGGGTTCTGAGCGCCTGACCCGTGATCTGTGGAGCATCACAAACCTCTGCGTGATCGGTTCAATCTCGCGCTTCTCGTCAGATTGGATGCCTCCTGTGACAAAATACCGCTTACTGAACGGAGGCATGGCTTCGCGCACTGCCCGGTCCAGAGCGCTGGCATTTTGAAGGTTGCGCAGCGCTAACGCTGGGTTCTTCACTCGCCGTAAAGTTCCCCGCTGATCGAACTGAAACCAAATCCAATTTCCGATGCAGGTTCTCCACTGCTTCTGGCTTCCCGATGCCGACGAATCATTCGTCCAGAGCGGGGACTTCCAACTCTGGATCGAGACGGCTCAAGCGCCGACGGGACGCCGTTCCAAGACGCGCCACCCACGGCATCTGAGCACACAAGAGCTGGAAGCCTCGCTGGCGGAGTTGAAGATGACCGGCTGGCCTTCCCGGCTCAAGGAGTTGGAACTCACGCTGCCGAGTTCCGAACACGAACCGCTGCCTTGTCCCGACTTGGCGTCCGATCTCGAATCGTCTCTGCTCGAGCAGGATGCGACGCTTCGAACCTGGACGGTTGCCTGTTGCCAGCTGAGAGAGCATCCGATCGCCAGTCTGAACGATCTGCACTTTCAAGCTTTGTTCCAAGGCAGCTCGATCACGCTCGGCCGCGATTTCCTGTTCTGGTACTGGTTCGCGCAATCGCTCAAGGCCCTTTTTTACAAGGATGCCTTCATCCCGTCGTTGCGCGTGCAAGAGGGCGCCAAAGGGCGGCACGAGCTTTACGCCGGCTGGGAACTGATTTCGGACTTCTACGAGAACCTGTTGCGCGATGCCGCCGAGCGAATGCCTGGCAGCGCCGCTCCCGGCTATGAACCGCTGAGCTTATTGCGCCATTGCGCCGAGGTGCTGCTGCAGCGTAGCGTGAGGCAAACCAGCCTCACCCAGGTGCTGGCAAAAAAAATGTCAGGGACGCTCGTCGAAGCAGCCTTCCATGCGGGGTCCAAAAATCCCTGGCGCCAGACCGCGGACTCGGCTTTCTATCGAAGCTGGCTGAACTGGCGGCGGAAACTGGTGGGTGCCGGTCGTGAAACCGGGTTTCAGTTGAGCCTGCAACTGCACGAACCCGAGGAATCGGAGGCCGACCGATGGCGGCTCGACTTCCGCGTGGCCGCACGTTCCGATGCATCGTTGCAGCTGGCGTTGTACGACTATTGGGAGTCGAGCGATACCGCGCGCCGGACGCTGGCCGAGACCTTCGGTGCCGACTTCGAAAAGGAACTGTTGCTGGCCCTGGGACAAGCGGCCCGTATTTATCCCGCGCTGTGGAACGCGTTGGACACCGATCAACCGGTCGGTATAACGCTGACTCTGGAAGAGGCGTTCGCATTTCTCAACGAAACTGCTTGGGTGTTGGAAGATGCCGGCTTTCGGGTCGCCGTTCCGGCCTGGTGGACACCGCAGGGCCGCCGCCGTGCCAAGCTCAGGATGCGTAGCGGGGCCAGCACGAAGAAACCGACGGCGGCCGGCGCGGCAGGCGGCTTGAGTCTGGAAGGACTCCTGAACTATCGCTATGAACTGACCTTGGGCGGTGAGACCGTCAGCGCGGAGGAATGGGAACAGCTGATCGAGGCCAAGCTACCGCTGGTGCGCTTTCGCGGCCAATGGGTCGCTCTGGACCGCGAACGGATGCGGGAGATGCTGGCGTTCTGGAAGGCGAGGGGCGACGGTGAACAAGCCCTGGACATACACGAGTTGTTGCGCCGAACCACCGAGGAATCGGATCTGTTCGAGGTGGAACCCGACGATGCTTTCGCCGCAATGCTGGAAAGATTGCGCGATGAACACCGCCTGGAGCCGATCGAGAATCCGCCGGCCTTGAAAGCCACGCTGCGGGACTACCAGAAACGCGGCGTCGCTTGGCTGCAACTTCTCGAACGGCTGGGTCTAGGCGGTTGCCTGGCGGACGACATGGGCTTGGGCAAGACCATCCAGGTGATCGCCCGCCTGCTGCTGGAAAAAGAGGAAGGTGGCCCCGCCGGGCCGACCCTGCTGATCGCTCCGACCTCGGTCATCGGCAATTGGCGCAAGGAAATCGAGCGGTTCGCGCCGCGCTTGACCACTCATCTGCATCACGGCGAAGTTCGCAGTCCGGACGCCACGGCATTCCGCAACGCATGCGCCGGCGCTGACGTAGTCATCACCTCCTATACGCTGGTGCGGAAAGACACCCAACTGTTCTCCGCAACGCCTTGGCGTCGCATCGTCTTGGACGAAGCGCAGAACATCAAGAATCCACTGGCCGCGCAGACCAAGGCGATCCTGACCCTGAACGCCGAGCACCGCCTCGCGCTGACCGGAACGCCGGTGGAAAACCGTCTGCTCGATCTGTGGTCGATCTTCAACTTCCTGAACTCCGGCTATCTGGGCAAACAAGCCCAGTTCCGGAAGCAGTACGAACTGCCGATCCAGCGCGACAATGACGTCGTTCGGTCCAAGCGGCTGCGCCAGCTGGTGGAGCCGTTCATTCTGCGCCGCGTCAAGACCGACCCGTCGATCATCAAGGACTTGCCGGACAAGGTCGAAAACCGCCAGTTCTGTAACCTGAGCCGGGAGCAGTCGTCTCTGTACGAGGCGGTGGTGCGGGACGTCGAACGACAGCTGGAAGACAGCGAAGGCATTCAGCGCCAAGGCTTGATGCTCTCCACGCTGATGAAACTGAAGCAGATTTGCAATCACCCGGCGCAGTTTCTGCAGGACGGCAGTCCGTTTTCCGCCGAACGTTCTCACAAATTGGAACGCTTGCTCGACATGCTGAGCGAGGTGGCGGCCGAAGGCGAGAGCGCGCTGGTGTTCACGCAGTTCACCGAGATCGGCGAGCAGCTCCAGCGACAGCTGAAAACCTCCCTGCCGTGCCAGGTCTACTACCTGCACGGCGGTACCGCACGTAGCCGGCGCGAGCAGATGATCGCCCGGTTCCAGGACCCGGAGAGTCCGCCCGCCGTGTTCATCCTGTCGCTGAAGGCCGGCGGCGTCGGCATCACGCTGACCCGCGCCAATCATGTGTTCCATTTCGACCGCTGGTGGAATCCGGCGGTCGAAGATCAGGCCACGGACCGCGCCTTTCGCATCGGCCAGACTCGGAATGTGTTCGTGCACAAATTCGTCACTCTCGGCACTCTGGAAGAACGGATCGACCGGATGATCGAGGACAAGAAGGAAATGGCCGGCGCCATCATCGGCAGCGACGAGTCCTGGCTCGCGAAACTCGACAACGACGCGTTCCGGCAGCTGATCGCCCTGAATCGACAAGCCTTGGTGGACTGAAACATGAAGACCGTTCGTACCTGGTGGGGGCGCCGCTTCATCGAGGCGCTGGAAGGTTTCACCGACCCGGGACGGCTCGCGCGCGGACGCACCTACGCCAACAACGATCGCGTCAAGACCTGGGACATCAAAGGGACCGAAGTCTCCGCCTCGATCCGCGGCACTATCAATCCGTACTTCGGTGTCTATGAAGAACCGATCTATCGGACCGGCATCGTGCTGAAGGCGATCGAGCAATCCGCATGGAGCCAAGTGATCGAGGAACTCGGCGGGCAAGCGGCTTATGTCTCGCGCCTGTTGTTGAACGAAATGCCGGACACCATCGAGGGGCCGTTCGGCAAGCTGGGTTTGCACCTGTTGCCTCGCAATGCCAAAGACGTCGCAACTGACTGTTCCTGTCCGGATTGGCAGAACCCCTGCAAACACGTTGCGGGCCTCTACTACCTGCTCGCCGCGAAGCTTGATCAGGACCCGTTTCTGCTGTTCGAACTGCGCGGTCTTCCCCGCAAGGAGCTGCTGGCGCAGCTGCGGAAGACGCCGCTTGGGCGAGCGTTGGCCGATGCGCTGAGCGAGGCGGAAGCGCCGATCGAAGCCGTGGAATCGTTTTTTTCCCGCCCGATTCCCGCATCCCCGCCGCTGCAGATTTCGGTCGACGCCTTCTGGCGCGGACGAAAGCGGCTGCCGGACACCATCGACCCGGCCCAGTCGCCCGCCGTCCCGGCCTTGTTGATCAAAAAAGGCGGTGACTACCCCGAATTCTGGGCCCGCGACAACTCCTTCATCGAGACCATGGAAGCCGTTTACGCAGCGATCCGGAAGCGGAGCAAGTCGTGGTAAACAACGGGGTCTACGGTGGCGGAAGAGTCCGGCCGGGGGTGAGGGAGAAGGGAGGCGGATGCGGGGTTGTCGTGTTGAACCGTTCCACCGCAGTGTCCTTTCGCACAACCGCAGCATCGGGCGCTTGGATCAACCAAAGAGGATCCGTTCCACTTGTGAAATCGTATGATCCGATGAGACGTGCCGAATAGCCTGCCAGCCACGGGCAGCCCCCGCGGCAGCATTCTCGGCGATATCGTCGATGTAGAGAATCTCGCCGCCGCGGCAACCGGTGGTGTGTTCGGCGGCCTTGTAGATACCCGCATCCGGCTTCATCACGCCGAGTTGATAGGAGAGAAGATAACCATCGAACGTCGCAAAGAACGGGAAGTTCTCACGGATATGTGTGATGGCCCAGTCATTCGTGTTGGAAAAGATCCACGTCGGAATTCCGGCTGCCTGGATGCGTGCATGCAGCAGAACCATTTCCGGAATCTCGGTGAAAATATCGCTGAACGCCTGCTGGAAATCCTGCAGAGTGGCCTGGTAGCCAATGACTGAGCGGACTTCGCCGAAGAACTGTTCATTCGTCATTTGTCCTTTTTCCAAACGGATCATGACATCCGACGTTTTGATGAACTCGACCAGCGCCTCGGGGGTCACTCGGGCTTTGGCGGCGATACGCCGGGCGGCGGTGAACCAGTCGAAATCGACCAGTACCTTGCCCAGGTCAAACAAAGCGGCCTTGG
>JALORT010000191.1 GCA_025458755.1 Methylotetracoccus sp. | reverse complement strand
GGCAACAGAAACCGGTCGTGCAGGGCTGTACCCCACGCCACCAACGGGTGACGGTAAGGCTGACGCCAGAAGTGAGCGACCATCGCCCGCAACAACACCATTTGCGCCAGGCTCATACGCGCATGCGGCGGCATCTCGAACGCCCGAAACTCCAGCAGCCCTTGCATGCCCGCCGGGGAATCCGGCGAACAAAGCTTGTCGATCGAAAATTCGGCACGATGCGTGTTCCCGGTGATGTCCACCAGAAAGTTGCGCAAGGCCCGGTCGAGTATCCAAGGCGCGCCGATGTTCTCGATCTCCTGCAGGCTGAGATCGAGTTCTTCCAGTGAGTGGCAGCCGCGTTCATCGGCACGCGGCGCCTGTGAAGTAGGTCCAAGGAACAGACCCGAAAACAGATAGGACAGCGAAGGATGATGCTGCCAGAACGTTACCAGCGACCGCAGCAGGTCCGGGCGCCTGAAAAAAGGACTGTCCTGCGGGGTGGGCCCGCCCAGTGTGACGTGATTGCCGCCGCCGGTTCCGGTATGGCGGCCGTCCAGCATGAACTTTTCGGTGCTGAGGCGGGACAGCCGCGCCTCTTCGTACAGCGTGACGGTGTTGTACTCAAGTTCCTCCCAGGTCGCCGCGGGATGAATGTTGACCTCGATCACGCCGGGATCCGGGGTGACTTTCAGCATATTCAGCGCCGCATCGCGCGGCGGTTCGTAGCCTTCGATCAGCACCGGCAGGCCCAGCGCCGACGCGGTATCCTCGACCGCGGCCAATAACGCGGCGTAGTGCGCCAGCACGTTCAGCGGCGGCATGAACACGTACAGGCGGCCATCGCGCGGTTCGACGCACATCGCGGTATGGGGCACGCCCTCCCAGGACTTGTAGCGTCGCAGAATCATCTCGGGCTGCTCATCGGCGGCCAACGGCGCCAGCGGCGCCTCGACCCCGGGCCTCTCGGCCAGCACCGGATTAGTCTGCACCGACGGGCGGTACATCGGTTCAGTGATCTCGCGCTCTACTTCGACCGCCCACGGCAACTGACGAATCGGCAGGCGCAGACCCATCGGCGAGCCACCAGGGTTCAAGTACATGGTTCCGCGCGGGAACGTCCAGCGTCCGGAGCGCCATCCGCCGGTCCAGTAGTCCCAAAGGATCGGCAGGCAATAACCCGTCGGCCGGTCCAGCCCGCGTGCCAACACCTGGCTCACATCGTCGCGGAACTGCGGCGCCCACGGGATCGCGATCGCATCGTAGTTGTGCGGCTGGCTGGACTCCCGCCACAGGTAGTAGATCCAATCCTCGTAACCGGGTACCAGGCAACTCGTTTCAATACCCAAGCGCGCGACCAGCTCCTCGGCGAACCGCTCGGCTTCGGCCGCGCCAAATCCGTAGTCCCGGCGCTCGTCGGCAATCCATTCGTCGTTGCGCCACAACGGCGGACCGCCGTGCCGCCAAAAACAGCCCAACGCCCAGCGTGGCAGCGGCTCGCCTGGATACCATTTGCCCTGGCCGTAATGCAGCAGTCCGCCCGGTGCGAATGCGTCTTTGAGCCGCTTCAACAGGACTCCGGCGCGTTCCCGTTTGTCCGTCCCCAGGGCCTCGGTATTCCATTCCGCGCCCTCCATGTCATCGATCGAGACGAAGGTGGGCTCACCTCCCATGGTCAGCCGGATGTCATTCGCCCGTAGTTGTTCATCCACCATGCGTCCGAGCTGCTGGATCGCGGCCCACTGCTCCTCGGTGTACGGTTTGGTGACCCGAGGGTCCTCGTGGACACGCTTGACCACGTTGCTGTAGTCGAACTCGACCTCGCACTTGTCGCTGAATCCCGTCAGCGGCGCGGCGCTGACCGGGTCCGGTGTGCAGGCGAGCGGAATGTGTCCCTCGCCGGCGAACAGCCCCGACGTCGGATCGAGTCCGATCCAACCAGCGCCCGGCACGAACACCTCGGCCCAAGCATGCAGATCGGTGAAGTCATGCTCCGGACCCGAAGGACCGTCGAGCGATTTCTGGTCGGCGGTCAGCTGAATCAGATAGCCCGACACGAACCGCGCGGCCAGCCCCAGATGCCGGAGAATCTGCACCAACAGCCAACCGGTGTCGCGGCAGGAACCCAAGGCCTTTTCGAGCGTCTCCTCGCAGGTCTGCACACCCGGATCGAACCGGATCGTGTAGCCGATGTCGCGCTGCAGGCGACTGTTGATGGCGACCAGGAAGTCGACGATCCGCATCTTCCTCCGATCGACGCCCTGCAGCCATCGCAGCAGTCCCGGGCCGCTCTCGGTCAGTTCGAGATAAGGCTCCAGCTCCCGCTGCAGCAACGGCTCGTAGCGGAACGGGAAGTATTCGGCGTATTTCTCGACGTAGAAGTCGAACGGATTGATCACCGTCATTTCGGCGACCAAGCGGACGGCGACTTTCAGTTCGTTGACCCGATGGGGAAAGATGACCCGCGCCACCGTGTTGCCGAACGGATCCTGCTGCCAGTAGAGCCGATGGTCGGCCGGCGCAATATCAAGACGGTAATCATGGATCGTGGTGCGCGCATGCGGCGCCGGACGCAGCCGGACGACGTGTGGCGATAAGGCGACGGCACGGTCGTAACGGTAGCTCGTACTGTGTTCTATGGCGACATGAATGGCCACGTCCGATGTTTCTCCGAGAAATGCTGGGTGGAGGATGCCGGGGAGAGCGTCATTGGGGGTAGCCCGCCCCGGACGATCGCCAAACTCAAATGGGCCGCAACCGATGGTTCCGCGGTAACGCCAAGGTTGACGGAACGAGGCCGGACTTCTACTCGAGGTTGCTCCTAGCAATAACCGCGCCTTCGCAAACGCGCAGGGTCCCCGGCGGCCGGTGAACCCGCCGAGACCCGATCCCTGCCGGCGCCTGCGCCATTATGGTGCAGATGTACAGCCCAAAATGGGGAGGCAGCCGTCTTCCCGGCCCCCGGCCACGCGATCTCAGATAAGCTCGGTGCCGAAATCCTTTCCAGGCGGCCGCCGGCCCGACCGTGATCCCGCATTTGCGCGCGCCGTGCGCACGGCCCACGAAAAGTTCAGAAGCTTTCACCCCTTGCCGTTCAAACGCAAAAGGGACGCACGGCGGCATCCCAGTTGCGGACTACTGGTTCTGGCTCATGCAGTGATTGGCTGCCGCATTGGTCATCATCACGACCTCCATCGGGAATTCCTTCTTCACGTTGAAATGGAGCGCATCGGCCTTGCTGATGCGTTTCGAGATTTCCTTGGCCATACAGTCGCACACCACACCGAGTTCCTGATCATTGCGGATGGCGGTATCGGGGTTGTCCTGCTGAGACTTGACGCATTGTTCCGTATACAGCCTTTCGAAAGTCTGGTGTTCGGTGGCGGTAACTGGGGTATGAGAGGACGGTACGGGTCCCTCGCCGATGGCAGGAGGGGGTGCCCCGGCGGCGGAGGGCGGCACCCCGGCCTCGCTGCGGGACGGCGGCCGCGCGTCGTCGCCGCAGCCGGCGAGCAATAGAGCGATGACGGCGCAGAGTGCAAAAGGGGATGCATGGCGGTGAAAGGCGCGGTCCATGAAACTCTCCGTAAGCGGATTATTGGTGAATGTATTGTTGCCGCAACTTTACCGAGCAATGGCCGGCGAGGGCAAGAGAACGGCGGCGGACGCAGCGATGGCGCACCGCGGATGAACGCGCGATCCTGCAAGGACTCGGCGGAATTCAGCCCAGGGTGCGAAACCGCCGCCAGAGCTCGCGAAACGTGACCGTCAGGCCGTCACCGCCTGCGCTGTGCCAGCGGTCCACCTCGTCCGGATCGAACCACCGGCCTTCATCGATTTCTTCGCTGTTCAGCAGGAACGGCCCGCCGTGGATCGCCCGGTACACCTGGATGAACTCCCAGCCCGTCGCAGCGCTCGCCCCGACCTTGAACAGAAACTCGAGCGAAGGCACCGGATCGATGCCGAGTTCCTCAGTCACCTCGCGCGCAGCCGACACCTC
Organism: Methylotetracoccus sp.; assembly: GCA_025458755.1. GTDB lineage: Bacteria > Pseudomonadota > Gammaproteobacteria > Methylococcales > Methylococcaceae > Methylotetracoccus. The sequence continues at coordinate 1,251 of JALORT010000191.1, read as the reverse complement.
ATAGGTTTCACCCGGGTCGACATGCCCGGCGGCCGAGGTATCCCAATAGCCGGGATGCACATCCTTACGCATCGAGCGCTTCTGCAGAAACAGTTGGCCCGCGCGATCGAACAGAAAAATGTGCACCGACCGATGCCGCAGCCCCCGGCGGTGGATTTCGCTCCGTGGATGACGGCCGATCACGCGGTCGTGCTCATCCACTTCCTCCAGCCATTCCTCAGTCATCACGGGTTGATCCGACGAAACGTCAAGTTGATACGCGGCGCGCGGCAGTTCCGGTCTTTCGGCACGCAATGGCGCCAATGGTGCTGGAGCGCGCCCTGCATCAACAGCAGGCTGCCGCTGTCGAGGTCCAGCACCAATGACTCGCGAGTCTTGTTGTGCCGCAGCAAGAAGCGCCGCGTGGCGCCCAGGCTCAGCGACGCGATCACCGGATCGCGCCCCAGTTCCTTCTCCTTGTCCGCGTGCCAGCCCATGGAATCGGCGCCGTCCCGGTAATGATTGCACAGCACGCTGTTAAAAACGACGCCCAGAAAACGCTCGACACGCTCTTTCAATTCGAGCAAGCCCGGCGTCCAGCGCAGCGGCTGATGGTCCACACCAGAGTAGCGGTACACCGCGCACTCGTCCCCGTACCAGCAGACCCGCCGTGGCACCAGAACCCGCTTGCCGGCAATCACGATCCATTCGTGCTGCCACGCCAGCTCGGCCTCGAGCACGGCGAGCCACCGCGCGGACTCCTCGGCGCCAAGAAAGCCTCGGAACAGGTAAACCTCACCGTCCGCCGGGGCGAGATTGGGCGCAGACGCGCGCGTGGCGCGATTGACGCTGGGCAATTCACCGGCAATCGGCATATCGGGGCCGCGTACTCTCGTCATCGGCAGCATGGGCCTTGGCAATGGGAACGGCTTTCAGTCGTAAACGCCCTCCATCAGCTCGGCATAGTACCGAGAAAATTCGTCGGGTATGTTCATACTCCCACCCTACACCTACCACCACCAAGCGGTCACCCCATTGTTCGCCTACGGCGAACCTCCCTTTCCCGGCATGGTCCGGGAAAGGGCCTAGGAGCCTTGGGGGCGTTCCATCGTGAATTTTGAGTCACCCTTTAGCCGGCCAGCTTCAGCTCCGCGATCAGGCCATCAATCGCTTGGCCGGCCTTGACCAGGGCGCGGGAGGCAGGCGGCGGCGGTGATTCGAGGCGGAGCGCGGTGCGGAAGAAGCGGGCATGGGCGCGGGTGAAGAACCGCG
>JALORT010000190.1 GCA_025458755.1 Methylotetracoccus sp. | reverse complement strand
CTTCCGTTTCTTCCTGGAGCGCAGTGATGTCGCGCGGGACTCCATTGATGAATTGTGTCGGCAACATCGTGCGTTGTGGGAGAGCACGAATCAATTACGACTGGTCATCGACGGCATCTTGCACGGGGAGATCGTTCCACGTTCCGACTTGGTCGACCAAGTCGTGACTTATATTTCCGAGCAACGGCAACATTTAAACGAGGAGGAGGGATACATTCTTCCCTTGTTGAAGCAAGCCTTTTCAGCGGAAGACTGGGAAGAGCTGACGCGCGCCTTGCCCTTCCGCGCCGATCCGCTCTTTGGCCCTTCAGTCGAACAACAATATCGTGCGCTGTACACGCGGATCATCTGCGAACCTTCGCCCTGTCCGCCACCTTCCTCGCCGTGACGCAGTCACGGCGGCACGTCACCGCTGCGCTTGAGATGAAGCCGACGTGATCTGTAGTTCCCTGAGTTTCAGCAACGCATAGACCGTTTCGAGGTGGGGCGCTGACACCCCGGCCTTTCGTGCGGCGCGTACCGCATTGCCCAAGATCGCCTCGGTCTCCATTGGACGTCCCGCTTCGAAATCGAGCAGCATGCTGGTTTTGTAGGGCGGCATCCTGCGCGTGCTTTCGACATTGCGATCGACGATGTCGTCGGGCATGGCGTACCCGGCCGCGGTGCCAATCGACTGGATTTCACGCATCAAAGCGCGCACCAGGGGTTCCTGCGTCGACAGAATATCCGCCGTCCCCAGTCCTCCGGACAGCACCGACGTCGGGTTGAAGGCGGCATTCCAGACGCACTTCTGCCATCGTGCGCTGATGATGTCCTCACTCGAGATGCAAGGAATGCCGCTTTTCTGGAATGCGGTACGCAAGCGGTGCACCCGCTCCGAGAGCCCGTAAGGATAATCGCCAAGCACCAGCCGACCGTAGGCCTGGTGCCAAATCTTGCCGGGCGCAGTGCGCGTGACACAGATGAATGCCAGTCCGCTGATCAGTTCGTGATCGGGGTAAGCCCGGAAAATCTCGTGCTCGATATCGATCCCGTTTGCGATGAGTACGATCGACGTATCCGGGCCAAGGGCACCTCGCAGCAACGCGACGCGGTCGGCCTGCTCCACGATCTTCACGCAAACCAGAACATAGTCGGGCTTGTCGGGCAGCTCAGCTGCGTCGCGAACCACCCGATGCGGCATGAAATGCAAGTGTCCCAACGGGCTTTCGACCTCGATGCCGCGGAAGCGGACCACCTCGTAATCGGTCCGCGCCACGACGGACACGTCGGCACCCTGTTTCGCCAACAAAGCGCCGTAGAAGCTCCCGACTGCGCCGGTGCCGATGACGAGAGCCTTCATGACTGCTGTTCGAGAATCTGTTTGACGAACGGAATGGTGAGCTTCCGCTGTGCCGCAAGGCTTGCCCGGTCCAGTTCATCCAGCAGCCGGCGAAGGAAGCCCAGATCGCGCCGGCAACGTGCAAGCAAAAAACGCTTCACGCTGATCGGCAGATCCAGACCCAGCTCGCGGGCGCAAAGTTCGAGGGCCGCCAGGGTATTCTCCTCGTCCAACGGGTTGATCCGGTAGACCACGCCCCAGCTCCAACGGCTGCGGAGATCGGGAAGTTGTGTCGGCAGATCGTTGGGTGGCATGGACGCCGTGACCAGCAGGCAGTGACCGCGCTCGCGCAGCGCGTTGTACAAAAGAAAAAGGGTACGCTCGAGGGAGGGAGTCCCGAGGATCAGTTCAAGGTCGTCGATGCAGACGAGGTGCTGCTCCGCGAGCCCATCGAATACTTCCGGACCCTTGGGGTTGAGTTCCCGCATCGGCAGATAGGAAACCGTCCGGCCTTGCCGATGAGCGCAGTGGCAGGCAGCCTGCAGAAGATGCGACTTGCCCGAGTCCGGCGGACCCCAAAGAAACAGTAGGGGATCACTCGAACCTGCGGCCGCGCTGCGGAGACTATGAACTAACTGTTCGTTCCCGCCGGGCCAGAATTGATCGAACGTGGCCCGGGGCGAGAAGAAAGGCGGCAGCGGAAGCTGCGCCGCTCGATGGGAAGGATTTTCGCGACCCATCCAAAGTACTCCGAAAAGGCGAGCTGCTAATCAGGCTGCCGGAGCGTCCTTGAGAATGCTTGCGATCCGGGCCAGCCGCGTCCCGAAAGCGCGGCACAAGCTTCTCTCGTGGTCGCTGAACTCGAGATCGGTGCCCGTCAGCCGGCTCGGACCATAGGGTGTGCCGCCCGTCTTGGTTTCCAATAGCGCCGTTTCGCTGCTCGGTAAACCGACCAGCACCATGCCATGGTGCAGTAATGGCAACAGCATCGTCAGCAAGGTGGACTCCTGTCCTCCATGCATGCTGGAGGTTGACGTAAACGCGCCGCCCGGCTTTCCGGCCAGTGCGGCCGAGAACCAGAGCCCGCTGGTGCTGTCGATGAAATGTTTCAATGCCGCGGCCATGTTTCCGAAGTGTGTGGGACTGCCCAGAGCGAGTCCATCGCAGTTTTTCAAGTCCTCCAGCGTGACATAGGGCGGGCCGGACGGCGGAATGGAATCCGTCACGGCTGCACAAACGGGGGAGACTTCGGGTACGGTGCGAATTTTGGCCCGGGCGCCCTCGACCCGCTCGACGCCTCGAGCGATGCATTGCGCCATTTCTGCGGTCGAACCCGAGCGGCTGTAATAGATGATCAGGATCTCGACCATGATAGCGACCGCCTGCGAGGCAGGCGGAAAAGTCAACAGAAGTCAAAGAATCGACAGCACGCGCTCCGGCGGACGCCCCAGCGCCACCTTGCCGTTGGCGACGACGATCGGGCGCTCGATCAGGATGGGATTATCCACCATGGCTCGAAGCAACTGCTCCTCACCGAGTTCGGGGTCGTCGAGACCCAGCTCTTTGTAGACAGCCTCACTCCGGCGCATCAACTCCCGTGGTTGCAGCTCCAGACCCTCCAGAAGCATTTTCAGCTCATCCAGAGTGGGTGGGTGCTTCAGATACTCGATAACGACGGGCTCGATACCCCGGCTCCGAAGTAATTCCAATGCCGAACGGGACTTGCTGCAGCGCGGATTATGGTAGATCGTTGTGTTCACAGCTATCGGGGTATGGAAGCTTAAGGCATCGGCCGCAAGGGGTGAGCGGGAGTCGGTCACCATTCACACCGGAGGCCGAGTCTTCTCCTCTCGGATTTGCTCCCGAGCCATCACTTTGGCGACTTCGCCGAGCTCTGCCGCCAGGATCTCGAGCAGATCGTCTACCGCAATAATACCGACCAATGCCCCCTGCGCATCGACGACCGGCATGCGACGAATGCCTTTTATCCGCATCCGCTGAATGGTCTCCCAGATGCCGTCATCTTCGTGGGCCGTGACCAGTGCGTAACTGACCAGATCGCCGATGGTGACCGTTTCCGGATCCAGTTCCGCGGCCAACACCTCGAGAACCAGATCACGGTCGGTCACGACGCCCACGGGTTTGACGAAACCGCCGACATCCTCCACGACGACGACACTGCCCACATGGCTCTGTCGCATCAGTTTTGCGGCGGCGACAATCGAATCCGTATTGCGGACGATAACAGTCTCTCGGTTACAAAATTGCCCTATGGACATGGCGGTTCCCGTGCGATAAGAGATGCGAGCGAGTATTTTAACCGTTCCCGACACCCATGGAGAGGTTGAACCGGACAAAGTCGAAATCTTTTCTGCCCGAGCGACCGGCTCGCCTTGGCAAAGCCCGGCAGCGCCGTCTTTACTGCACGGCGGTGAGCGGCAGTGCAAGGATTGCCCACCGCATCGCTGCGATGATCCTGGTCTTCAGACGGCGCGACGATGCGGCGTAGGGTTAAATCGTGGTACGAATGGATGAGCTGAGCATTATTTTAAGGAGAGTACAGACGGTGGCCCTCGGCACGAGGCGTTTTCAGTCAGCGGCCGTGACGTGCTTTTTCGGTACCGGAGAATTTTTGGCGCCGATCGCGCCCGAAGTCGGAGGCGTTGCTATGACTGCCACGCCAGCACTACCTCCGCCGGCAGGCGTTATGTTGTGGACTGATCCCGAGCCAAGGCGGCATCCAGGTAGGGTAGAACGAGTCTCTCCACTTCCGGGCCTGAGGATGACCACAGCCGCACGGAGTGCGTTTGCAGGCGGTCACTGGTCACGACCGCCAGCAGTTCATAGCAGAAGTCGTCTACTTCGACCACGCTGACCACCTGCCCGATGGGAGACTCGTCGTGTTCACAGGCGATGCGCGCGCCGGGCTCGGGAATGCGACTGCAATTTACCCGGAACCGCTGCATCCGGCGTTTCACCGCGCCTAGGTAGTGGGTGCGTGCGACCACTTCCTGCCCGGTATAGCAACCCTTGTTGAAGCCGATTCCGCCCAACAGGTCGAGGTTCAGCATCTGCGGGATGAACTCCTCGGACGTTGCGGGCGACAGGCTGGGCACGCCATCGCGAATATCGGCCCGTTCCCATTCGGTCGGAGACCCGGGCACCGCAAGCTTGCCTTCGACCAATGTTTTTTGAATCGCGGTGGCGGTCTCGTTCGGCGCCAAAATTAGGTACTTCCGGTCGCGGTCAACGGCGAGGACCCACGCGCCATTGACCGCCGCCGCGCCATGTCCGACCTCGGGTGGGGCGCTGGATAGACCCAGCGCCACCGCCGAATTGCCATCGAGTTCGCCGAGAAGCCCGAATACCGAGCATTGCCGATGCGCATCGCTTATCGTCACTTTCGCCCGCAGCACATACCGCCGCAGCAAATCTCCAACCGCTTCGATCATGTCGGAGCGCAGCAGCAGATCGCACCGGCCGTGGTGGCGGAACAACCGGAATACCGCGATGGCGCGGCCTTTCGGATTGCACAGTGCACCCAGCGTCACCGCTCCCTCCGACAGGTTCTTGACATCACACGTCACCTGACCTTGCAGAAAGGTCAAGGCGTCCGGCCCCTCGACCAGCAGCAAGGCCAGATCATCGAGACGGATCAACGTGGGCATGACGCTGACGGCAGAAAGGGATTCACCCATGGTCAAAGCTACGGGTTGGTTACGCAGGGCCACCACCCAGTGCAATGAAACAAGGGCTCATATCCCGGTATGGCTGGCTCATGACCTAACGGTCACCACGCTGCAGCGCCGCGATGCGTTCTTCCAGCGGCGGATGGCTCATGAACAGCTTCGCGAAACCCTGGCCCAAGCCGCCGCTGATGCCAAACGCTGCAAACTCGCCCGGCAATTCCTGCGGTTCATGCG
>JALORT010000189.1 GCA_025458755.1 Methylotetracoccus sp. | reverse complement strand
CGATCCCAGGCGGTCCAGGCGATGCCCGACGCTGCCACCAGAATCAGCGCGCCCTCGAAGCCGCTGGAAAAATATTCGGCCTTGCCGTGTCCGAACGGGTGCGTTTCGTCGGCTGGCCGGGCAGCGACCTTGAGGATGAACAAGGCAAAACCTGCTCCGGCCAGATTCACCAGCGATTCGGCCGCATCGGAGAGCAGCGCCACGGAACCGGTCAGCACGTAAGCTGCGGTCTTCAAAGCGATCGTTGCCAATGCGGCGAACACCGACAACCAGGTGTAGCGGGTCAGCGGGGGCGTGATCGCGGCTTGCGGCTGACCGGGAACGGCGGCATGGTTGACGGCGGGCTCCGCTGCCGCGGCGCGAGAGGGACGGTCGGCCAGCACGCTTCGGGCGACGCGGATCAGGTGCTCTGTTGCTTGGAACAGCAGGAAAGGGCCGGCGACCGCAAGCAGTCCGCCGACCATCGCGATCAGCCAGTCATCCCAGTGCAGAGGCTGCAGGCTCAAATGCGCCGCCAGCCAGGGCGTCTGAACCAGCACCGCGGTTACGCCGACGGTGGCGAGAGTCATCAGCCAGGCGCTCTTCGTTCGGAGCCGGCTGAGCACTGCGGCGGCCGATGCGCTCGCGCACGTCAACACCACCATCGCCATCGCCCGCGCATGCTCGACGTTGCGCCCGGGCAGCAGGCTGCGGTCGTAGCTCCACAGCACCAGCGCCGTGAGCAGCGCTCCGATCAGGGCGATCAGCGCCCATTCGCCCGCCGAGAAAAATCCGGCGGGCTGCCGCCTCGCGATCGGCTGCAACGGGCCTCGTGCGGGAAGTTCCTGAAAGACCAGCAGCGCGGTCGGATGGATCAGGGTTTCCAGCCAGACGATGTGAATCGGCAAATACAGAATCGGATACCCGGCCAGCGGGATGAAGGTCGCCGTAATGACGAGAGGAATGTGGATCAGCAGCAGGTACTGGAAGCTGAGCTGAAGGTTCCGGAACAGCTGCCGACCCTCCGCAATGGCGCGGACCAGGGTGCTGAAGTTGTCGTTCAGCAGCACGATCGAGGCGGCGTCCCGGGCGCTGCGCGTCCCGCGTTCGCCCATGGCGATGCCGATATCGGCGGACTGCAGTGCCGGTACGTCGTTGATGCCGTCGCCGGTTACCGCAACGATTTCCCCAACCGCTTGGAGCGCCCGGACCAGCGCCAGTTTTTGCGTCGGCATCGCCCTGGCGACGACGGTCACATTATCGAGGTTGGCGCCGACATCGCACCGCGATGCCAGCTCGGCCCCTCCGATCACCCCCTCGGTGTGTTCGATCAAGCCGATGTCGCGCGCCACAGAGGCGGCGGTCGCGGGATGGTCGCCGGTCACCATGATGACGCGGATGCCCGCTTCGCGGCATTCGCGCACGGCATCGGCCACACCTTCCCGGACCGGGTCTTCGAAGGCCAGGAGCCCGGCAAAGCGGCCGTCCCGGTCCGGTTCACCGCCGGCCCAGCGGTCGCCGAGTTGCCAGTGAAGACAGGCGATGACCTTGTGACCTTCCGCCGCCAAGCGGTCGACCTGCGCGGACCAGAGCATCTGCTGCGCTTGATCGAGCGTCGACAATGGCAGCAGGGCCTCCGGCGAGCCCTTGCTCACGGCAACGACCCGGCCGTCGATGCGGACGATCGCCGTTTCGCGGCAGCGCTGTTCGGTGTAGGGATAAGTCGCCAGCACCGCCGCCGGCTCGGTGCCGCGGGGACCCTCCGCCAAGCGTGTCAGAATCGCGCCGTCCATCGGATCCCCGGTGTCCCGGCGCGACGCCAGCCCTGCCCAGAAGAGCAAGTCGCCTTCGGGCGTCCCCTGATGCGGCACCAGATGTTCCAGCCGCAGCCGGCCCTCGGTAATAGTACCGGTCTTGTCCGAACACACGCAGGTGATGCGGCCGATGTTTTCGACCGACACGGCCCGGCGGACCAAGGCTTGCCGCCGGGCCAACCGATAGACGCCGACCCCCAGAAATACGGTGAATACCACCGGAAATTCCTCGGGCAAGGCCGCCACCGCCAGTGTGGCCGCGCTCACTAAGGCGTCGAGCCAGCCGTGCCCCTGGTGTAAACGGACGCCGGCGAGGATCAGACACAGCACGCCGGCACTGACGACCAGCAGCGTCACCAACCTGGAAATGGCGTTCTGCAGCGGCGTACGGCCTCGGTCTGTGGTCATCGCGGCATGCACGATTTCGCCGTAAAGCGTTTGCGCGCCGGTGAAGGCCACTCGAAGTCTGGCTTTGCCCGTCAGCAGCCGGGTACCGGCGAAGCCCCAGTATTCGCCGTCAATCCAGACTGCGCTGTCAGGATCGCCCGTCGGGGTGGGCAGCTCAGTCAACCGCCGCTTGACGGCGGGATAGGCTTCTCCGGTCAGCGGGGATTCGTCCGCCTGAAGGTTGTCTCCGCCGACGATCAGGCCGTCCGCCGGAAACGGCTCGCCGGTCGACACCTCCACCAGATCGCCCGGCACCAAGGCGGTTGCCGGAATCTCCTGGGCGATGCCGTCCCGAACCACACGCGATTTCTGGGCGAGCTGGCGGCTCAGTCCCTCGGTGGAGGCTTGGGTGCGGCGGTGCAGAAAGGCATCCATGCCGGCCAGCGGCAGCATGGCGACCAACAGGGTGGCTGCCTCGATATAACTGCCAAGCACCGCGTAGATCCCTCCGGTTCCGATCAGGAACCAGATCATCGGGTCTTTCAGGGTGTCCCGCGCCAGCTCGAACCAGCGGTTGACCGCCACTTCGAGGATGGCATTCGGGCCGAACCGCTGCTTCCGCAGTGCTGCCTCTTGGGAGGACAATCCCTGGCCGCCCCACGGAATATGTCTCAGCCGGGAAACGGGGATATCGCGACGCACTGCAAGCCTCTCTGCTGTGTCGATGTTCCATCGGGTGCCCGCCGTGACGGGGCAGCGCGATTATGGACCGTTGTGACTCGGCGATGTCACCTTTCGATTGATTCTGCTCCAATCGTGGGGCTTCTCCCAAATCCTGGCGGGGCATGACGGACGCCGGCAGGCCGGATGTGCTGCGAAATGCCGGGTCAGGGATTGGGGTTGCGCCTCGAGCCGATCCGCGCTGTCGATGGAGAAAAGTCGACCGCGTGTGCATGTCTCGCAGTCTGCCCCGTGCACAGGTACCAACGTTGTTGCCTCTGCCGGGGTTTCGTGCTCGCAGCGCATGTTACGGCAGACGCAAAAGCGCTCACGCGAACTCTCGACATTTTTGCGGCGGTGACGCTTCGGCAAACGTCGGTGCTGCGCTACCCTATTGCGCTAACCGTCACTCTTATAAATGAAAGGAGACAGCCATGTCGAAAAAGATCGTGTTCAAGGCCGGCGAAGCGACCGTACTCGCCAAAGAGGGCCAGGCGACCGACGCCATGCCCGAGATCCTGATCGGTGCCGTGGACGGCCCGGTCGGCGCCGCCTTCGCCAACTTGATGGCGCAGTCGCGCGGCCACACGGCGATGTTCGCGATCCGCGCCTGCAACCAGATGGTGCGTCCGGCCACGATGATCGTGCCGAAGGTCACGCTGAAGGATTACGGCAACATCGATCTGTTCGGCGGGGTGGTGCAGGCAGCCACGGCCGATGCGGTGCTCGACTGCGTGATCGAGGGCATCATCCCGCGTGAGCAGGTCAACGAGCTGTGCATCATCAGTCTGGTGTGGATCGATCCGCGCTGCGCCAAGGACCCCGATCTGGACAAGGCCGACATGTACCGGACCAACTACGAAGCGACCAAGCTGGCGATCCAGCGCCAGCTGAACGACGAACCCACGATCGAAGAGCTGATCGAAAACCGCCACACGATCAAGCATGATATGTGGGAAGAGGATTGGGAGCCGAAGTGACTCCCGGCCCTCGACCATCTCGGCCGGGGGCTACGGCGCCGCTGCCGAACGGATCCAACGTTCATGGCGCTCGACGACACCCGGCCCCAGTCCACGCGGCCCGCGCCATGAACGCTCTGCCATGTCCCGGCCGCGCGCCGACAGTGTTGTCCGCTGCGCATCGCCATTTTCCGTGACGCCCCGGTTCTTCAGGCAATCGCACAGACTGGAGTTTACAATCTTGGCTTGAGCCCACGGTTTCCAGCGCCAGGACATCCCGATGCGGTACCTGTTCCTCTTGATCACTCTGTTCACGGCCCTGCCGGGTTTCGCCAAGCAGGCACCGGCCGCGGCGCCGCGGGTCGAATCCTTCTCGCCGCAAGGCACCGTCAAAGGCGTGCGGCAGGCGGCCGCGAGATTTTCGGAGGCGATGGTTCGTTTCGGCGACTCGCGGTTGGAAGCCCCGTTTACGGTGAGCTGCGCGGTCGCGGGCCAGGGGCATTGGATCGACAGCAGGCAGTGGGTGTATGACTTCAACGAGGATGTGCCGGCCGGACAGCGCTGTTCGTTCAGCCTCCGCCAGGGTCTGAAAAGCCTCTCGAACCAAGCCGTTACCGGACCCGCGTCGTACCGCTTCGACACTGGCGGGCCGAGCGTGATCGATTCGCTGCCGGGGGACGGCAGCGGCAGTGTCGACGAGAGTCAGGTGTTCCTGCTGGCGCTGGATGCCGAGGCAACTCCAGACTCCGTATCTGCTGAAGTGTACTGCGGGATCGAAGGTGTGGGTGAACGCATCGGTGTCGATGTCTTGCAGGGGGAGGCGCGGCGGCAGGCCTTGTCAGCGGAGGTGCGCGACAGCTACCGCTATTTCTTCCAGCGCTTCCCGGACGAGAAAGCAGAAGCGGAGCGCCTAATCGTACTGAAGTGCCGGCGCAGTTTCCCGCCGGATACGGCGATCACCCTGGTCTGGGGCCGCGGAATCGCCTCTCCCAGCGGGCTGGCGACCGTCGAAGATCAGGTGCTCAGTTTCCGCACCCGTCCGGCCTTCAATGCCCGCTTCGAATGCGAACGCGTGAATGCCAAGGCGCAGTGCGTGCCGTTTCTGCCGATGAGCTTGTCTTTCTCGGCGCCGATCGCAACGGAAAAGGCCGCGGTGATCCGTGTGATCGCCAAAAACGGCACCCGCTATTCTCCCGAACCGCTGGACCCGGTCAAGAACCCGGTGGTCGACTCCGTCACCTTCCGCGGCCCGTTCCCGGAGCAGGCCAAATTCGAGGTCCAGTTGCCGCCGGATCTGACCGACGATGCCGGCCGGCCGCTGGAAAACGCCGGTAGTTTCCCGCTACAGGTGGCGACCGACGACTACCCGCCGCTGGCCAAATTTTC
>JALORT010000188.1 GCA_025458755.1 Methylotetracoccus sp. | reverse complement strand
CCGATTGCCGACAGGTCTACTACCTGTCCATGGAGTTCCTGCTGGGGCGAGCGCTCGGCAACGCCATCTTGAATCTGGATCTCGACGCTCCGGTGAGCACGGCGCTGAAGCACTTGGGGCTTGAACTCGAGGAATTGGCCGAGTGCGAACCGGACGCGGGGCTCGGAAATGGCGGCTTGGGGCGTCTGGCGGCCTGTTTCATGGACAGTTGTGCCAGCCTGCAGCTGCCGGTGATGGGGTACGGTCTGCGTTATGAGTACGGCATGTTCCGTCAGCAGATCGAAGACGGCTACCAGGTTGAGGAACCCGATCACTGGCTCCGCTACGGCTGTGTTTGGGAACAGCAGCGGCCGGTCCTTACAGTTCGCGTGCGTTTCGGCGGACATACCGAGTTTTTTCAGCGCGACGACGGCCAACTCGGCGTACTGTGGCTCGACACCCAGGACATCATCGCCGTGGCCTACGATGTCCCGGTACCGGGGTATCAGAACGGCACCGTCAACACCCTGCGGCTGTGGAAAGCTGTGGCGACCGACGAATTCGACCTCAATGACTTCCACGCCGGGGATTATGCCGAGTCAGTGGCGGCCAAGACCGCCGCCGAGCATGTCTCGATGGTGCTGTACCCCAATGACGCCAGTGAAAACGGCAAGGAACTCCGCCTTAAGCAGCAGTATTTTCTGGCCTCGGCCAGTTTGCAGGACGTAATCCGGCAGTGGGTGTCGAAGCACGGCGAGGACTTCGGTCAGTTTACCGAGAAAAACTGCTTCCAGCTCAATGACACGCACCCCAGTATCGCCGTGGCCGAACTGATGCGCCTGTTGGTGGACGAACATACCTTGTCCTGGGAGGAGGCCTGGGCCATCACGCGTCGCACCATGGCGTACACCAACCACACCCTGCTGCCCGAGGCGCTGGAACACTGGCCGGTCAGTTTGTTTCGCCGGCTGCTGCCGCGCCTGCTGGAGATCATTTTCGAGATCAACGTGCGGTTCCTGGCCGAAGTCTCCAATCGTTGGCCCGGCGACATCGGCCGGCTGGCGCGGATGTCGCTGATCGAGGAAGGCGCCCGGCAGCAGGTGCGCATGGCGTATCTGGCGATCGTCGGCAGTTATTCGGTGAATGGCGTTTCGGAACTGCATTCCAATTTACTGCAGCAAGGGCTGTTCCGGGATTTTGCCGAACTTTGGCCGGAGAAGTTCAACAACAAGACCAACGGCGTCACCCCGCGCCGCTGGCTGGCCGGGTGCAATCCGGACTTGGCGCAATTGATCACCTCGGCGATCGGTGCCGAGTGGGTCACCGATCTGTCAAGGCTCGAACAGTTGGCGCCGTTGGCCGATGACCCCGCCTTCCAGGCGCACTGGCGAGCGGTGAAGCGCGACAACAAAGTACGCCTCTTGCTGCACATGGAGACCGAATTGGGCCTGGACGGCAGCGCGGATGCGTTGTTCGACGTACAGGTCAAGCGGATTCATGAATACAAGCGGCAGGTGCTAAATGTCCTGCATGTGATCCATTTGTACGATCGCATCAAACACGGCGACATCGGCCACTGGACACCCCGCCTGGTGCTGTTCGCGGGCAAGGCCGCTCCGGGGTATGTCATGGCCAAAGTGATCATCAAGCTGATCAATAATGTCGCACGGGTGGTCAACCGTGATCCGGCGACCGAGGGCTTGCTGCGCGTCGCCTTTCTGCCGAATTACCGCGTCTCGGCGATGGAAGTCATCTGCCCGGCGGCGGAGCTGTCCGAGCAGATCTCCACCGCCGGCAAGGAAGCCTCCGGCACCGGCAACATGAAACTGATGATGAACGGGGCGCTGACCATCGGCACGCTGGACGGCGCCAATATCGAGATTCGGCAGGCCGTGGGTGCGGACAACTTTTTCCTGTTCGGGCTGACCGCGGATGCAGTGGAAGCCAGTCGCAACGACTACGACCCCGCCGCCCTGATCGAGCAAAACGAGGACTTGCGGCGTGTCCTCCATCTGCTGCGATGCGGCCATTTCAACCAGCTCGAGCCCGGTCTGTTCGACCCCGTCATCGACAGCATCAGCAGCCCATCCGATCCCTGGATGACCGCGGCCGATTTTCCGAGCTATGTCGAGGCCCAGCGCCGTGCAGCGGACACCTATCGGAATCAGCAGCAGTGGACGCGGATGAGCATCCTGAACACTGCAGCCAGTGGCCGGTTCTCGAGCGACCGCACGATTCAGGACTATAACCGCGAGATCTGGCAGCTGCGGCCGGTGCCGCCCAAGCAGGCCGCTTCCGGATGGGGTCCGTCGATCTAGGTCATCGGTGTCTGACCAGGGTATCGACGCGAGGCGACCCGTTCGGTCTTTCGGTCCAATGCATTCCGGCCATGGGGCGTTAACGCCCCCCACTCCGATGCATAACCGTTCCGCTCGCACCTGATCGCCGGTTTGGCGTGCGTCTCAGGTCATTTCACCGGAACATCACCATGGTCATCAACAAACCCTATCTCCTGTTCCTGGGCGATGCGCCGGATCAGTTGGCGGCAAAAACCGCCCAAGGTGTCGCCCACTGGTGCCGTGCCGACTGTTTGGGTCAACTTCGGCTGGCCGGGTGCCATGCCGATGCCGGGCTGCCGGATCTTACGGTGGCCGAGGCGGCGGGAATCGGCGCGAGGACCCTGATCGTGGGAATCGCCAACCGCGGTGGCCACCTGTCCAGGAGCTGGCTGCCGGCACTGCGGCGGGCGTTGGAAATGGGAATGGATATCGCCAGCGGTTTACACCACCGGCTGACGGATCTCCCGGAACTGGCCGAGGTGGCGGCACGGTGCGGGCGTCAACTCATCGATGTCCGCCACCCGACGGGCGCGTTCGACGTGGCCAGCGGCAGGAAACGCACGGGCAATCGTCTGTTGACGGTCGGCACGGATTGTTCGGTCGGCAAGATGTATACCACGTTGGCGCTGGTGCAGGCGATGAAGGATCGCGGTCTGAACGTAACGTTTCGGGCGACCGGACAGACCGGGATACTGATTGCGGGCTCCGGCGTGTGCATCGACGCGGTGGTTGCGGATTTCATCTCCGGCGCTGTGGAGGCCTTGAGTCCCGACAATGAGACTGATCACTGGGATGTGATCGAGGGGCAAGGCTCGCTGTTCCATCCCTCGTTTGCCGGAGTGAGCCTCGGGCTGCTGCACGGCGCCCAACCGGATGCTCTGGTCCTGTGTCACCAACCGAACCGCCCGCATATGCGCGGCGCGCCGGGCTTCGACCTGCCGCGTCTGGAAGATTGTATCGCCGCCAATGAAGCCGCCGCGCGGCTGACGAATCCCGACGCCACGTGTATCGGTATCAGCCTGAATACGGCGGACTTGCCCGACGCCGAGGCGCGGCAAGCCCTGCACGAAACCGAGGCCCGGTTGGGGTTGCCTTGCGTCGATGCGGTTCGCACCGGGGTCACGCCTCTGGTCGCCCGCTTGGCCGGGTAAACCATGCGGCAGATCACAGTGCGGCAGGAATCGTGGCCGGTGCGCGGGGTGTTTCGTATTGCCCGCGGCAGCCACACGGAAGTCACGGTCATCGTCGTCGAAATCCGGGAAGGGTCGGCGCTGGGCCGAGGGGAGTGCCGCCCCTATGGCCGCTACGGTGAGACGGCGGAGGGCGTGATCGGCGCGATCGAGGCGCTCATACCCCGGCTCGCAGCGGGACTGGATCGCGATGAACTGGCCCACCACCTCGCGCCGGGCGCGGCGCGTAACGCCATCGACTGCGCCCTTTGGGATCTGGCGGCCAAACGGAACCACCAGCCGGTGTGGATGCTGGCCGGATTACCGGCGCCGCAACCCCTGACCACGGCGTTCACGCTCAGCGTGGACACCCCCGCCAACCTGGCGCAAACGGCGAGAATCGAAGCGTGGCGGCCGTTCCTGAAAATCAAGCTCGACGGCAACCGAGACCTGGAACGTCTCATCGCGGTGCGGACCCATGCGCCGCGGTCCCGGCTGATCGTCGATATCAACGAAGCCTGGAGCCGAGCCGATTACGAAACGATCGTACCGGAACTCGCCCGGCTGGGTGTGGACCTGCTGGAACAGCCCTTTGCCGCCGGCAACGATCACTGGCTGGCCGCACTCCCCCGGCCGGTGCCGGTCTGCGCCGATGAATCCTGCCACGATGGCGAGGATCTGGCTGGTTTGAAGGGACGGTACGACGCCGTGAACATCAAGCTCGACAAGGCGGGAGGGCTGACCGAAGCCCTGCGCATGAAGACGCTGGCGGAGGAGCTTGGCTTTTCGGTCATGGTCGGCTGCATGGTGGCGACCTCCCTGGCCATGGCGCCCGCTTTTTTCGTCGCCCAGGGTGCTGCGTATACCGACCTGGATGGACCGTTACTGCTGGCCAAGGACCGCACGCCGGGGCTGCGCTTCGAAGGCAGTCGGATCCTTCCACCGGATCATGAACTCTGGGGCTAACCTGATACCCTGGCGACCTTGGCCGACAGTGACGAATCCGACGCTACGCGCGCCCGATCCGGAAGGCTTCGAGGCCAGCAGACTGAACTATGACGCCACAGTGCGCAATCTTGAACTGATCGGCGCAGCGGCAATGCGCATTCCAGACCCTATGCGACAGGCCCGGCTGGATATCCCATGGCGCAGGTTGCGGAGCGTAGCAGAGTCGACGGCCTGGCGGACGCAGGACAAAGGCGGACCGCCGAAGACGAAGCGGGTCGCCAATTTCTTGCTCCTGAGGGTAACTGGGATGTCCCGTCAGGTTTCGAAAAAATTGACGACACAATCGTTGTGGCGGTTTTTCTTATGGCGCTGCGTGATTAGGCAGTCCATGTCGTATTGTCTAACCCGCAAGTGGCGAAGCCGGCGACAGCAAGGCGGTGACCGAATGGCGGCAGCGGATGGGAACGGAGGAAGCCAAGCTCCTCTATAGAGAACGGGCGGCGACCGCCGAATATGTGAACGCCTTGGCGCGCCACCGGGGCCTGATCCAGTTGCGGGTCCGCGGTAAGAACAAGGCGCGCTGTGTGCTGCTGCTTCATGCCCTGGCCCACAACCTGATGCGGACCTTTGCGCTCGTGCCCGAGTTGCTTGGGCACAGTTGCGTCCGGCGCTACGGCGAGTTCAGCATCGGGCATTGATCAGTAGAGAAATATCGTCTTTGATTGTGTCGCCATTTTTTGCGAAACCTGACGGGACTTCCCAGTCACCCTCAGGAGCAAAAAATTGGCGACACGCTTTGCCTTCGGCGGCCCGCGCCG
>JALORT010000187.1 GCA_025458755.1 Methylotetracoccus sp. | reverse complement strand
CCCCGCAGGGAAACCAAGCGTCCCGATCAAAGACCTCTGGTTGTATCCCTTGGAACGGCGCTTCCGAGGATTGCTGACTCGCTAAATATGCTTGGCCGAATATTTACAAGCCCGACAGGCTCCTAGCCAGTGTTTGGCGTCACACGCCCCGACTGTCTTGACACCGCTGCTATAACACCACCTCGAAACCCTCGAATTGTGGGTGCCCGAGGTATAAATCCCTGGCTCCGCCAGCGCTGGCGTGGGCTTTGCGAAACGCTTCGGAATGAGTCCAGTTGTCGAATGCCTCCGAGGATTCCCAAATCGAGTGCGAGGCGAACAGCGTAAACTCCTCGTGTTCGGGTCCGCGCAGCAAGTTGAACGACTTGAATCCCGGAACACCGTCCAGGTAGCTCTCGCGGCTCTTCCACACCGACACGAAGTCGTCTTCCCGGCCGCGCGCAATCTTGAAGCGGTTCATTGCGATGAACATCGTGGTTTTCTCCCGCACCGTTCATAGGGCGTTAAGCGTTTACGTTTCTGGAACAGTCAGCCCGAAATTGACCGCGGGCTCGGCATTAAGATAGCGATTCCGGCTGCGAGTTCAGGAACTTTTGCGTATGTGGAGGCTGGGCGCCGGACGCGTGTCGTGGAGAGATAAAGGAGAGGTGCCTTTTCTTAGGAATGGTCGGCAGGTATTGCGGGCCATGACGGCGGGCGTGCAGGTCGCTCGGTCTGGTCAAGGTATGTCTTGCGGCGACCGGCCCGGACGGGTACGGTAGAGCGCTCGTGATCACTCCAACAACAACAGACCCAAGGATCATGCCGCCATGAATGAGTCCTCTTCTCCTGCCTTTCCCTTGACGCTGCAGAGTCCGAGCGGTCTCACCGTGCAGGTGAACGCCAACGGTTCCATCAAGCGGATCGATCACCGGGATATCGTGCTGAATCTTTTTCCCGGTGATGAGATTGAGGGCGGCTTGGCCAATCTTTACCTCCGGCGGCGCGCCAAGAACGTCGGTTGCCTACCGCTGTTGGGGCCAGGCAGCGGGAGCCGCATCGGTCTCGACAACGATCGGCTGGTGGTCGCGGGCGAGTGGGAGCAGATTCGTTATCGGGCCGTGTTGGTGCTGGCCGAGACGGCACCGAGCTGGTTCTGGCATGTGCAGCTTGAAAACGCGGGCGACCGAGCCGCACTGATCGATTTGGTCTATGTCCAGGATGTGGCTTTGGCGCATTACGGGGCGGTCCGGCTGAACGAGTACTACGTCAGTCAGTATGTGGACCACACTCCGCTGGAACATCCCGAACGCGGCTGGGTATTGGCGGTGCGCCAGAATCTGTCGATGGGCGGGCGCCAGCCATGGACACTGATCGGGTCGTTGGGCAAGGGTGCCGGCTTTGCGACCGACGCACTGCAGCTTTACGGCCGCGCGCAGCAGGGCGGGAGCACGCCGGCAGCGCTGGGAGTGCCGGTGCTGCCGAACCGGCGCTGGCAACACGAGCATTCGATGGCGGTGATCCAGGACCAGTCCCTCTGCCTGGTTCCCGGCGATGTTGCGGACAAGGGATTCTTCGGCTGGTTCGAAGCGGATCATCCCGCGGCCAGCTCAGAAACCGACTTGAATTTTGTGGACCGCGTTTTGGCGCTGCCGGAAGCTCAGCCACATCTCATCCCCAACAATCTCGGCACTGCCTCCGACGTGGTCTCCACGCTGTTCAGCCATCCACGCCCGCTGCTGACGCAGGACCTGGATACCAGCGACATCGAGCAGCTCTTTGACGACGACCGGCGCGAGGAGGAAGTAGAGCAGGGCGCGCTGCTGTCGTTCTTCACCGGGCCCAATCATCATGTCGTGCTGAAGGCGAAGGAGGCGATGGTGTTGCGGCCTCACGGGCACATGATCCGTAGCGGCCGGCATCTGACACCGGACGAGTCGTCGCTCACCTCCACGCTGTGGATGAAAGGGGTGTTCAACTCGCTGCTGACTCAGGGGCATGTCAACATCAACCGGCTGCTCTCGGCGACGCGGGCTTACCTGAATCTCTTTCTTTCCGGCGGTCAGCGCGTGTTCGTCGAATTGCTCGACGGATATCACCTGCTGGAAATGCCTTCGGCGTTTGAAATGACGCTGGATGGCGCGCGCTGGATCTACAAACATGCCGCTGGAGTCGTCGCGGTAAGCTGCACGGCCGACACCGAACAGCATGCAGTGACACTGGCGATCGACGTGTTGGAAGGAACGCCGTGCCGCTTTCTGATCTCGAACCGGATCGCGCTTAATGGCGACGACGGCGCCGATGCCGTCCCGGTGCGGTACGACCGCGATAAAAACGGGATCATCGTGTCCCCGAGTCTGGAATCGGATGTCGGGCGGCGCTTTCCGGAAGGCTATTTCCGCGTCGACCCGGTCGGCGGCACTGGCATCGAGCAGGTCGGCGGTGACGAACTGCTGTTTGCCGACGGTCAGTCGCGGGATCAGCCGTTTCTAGTCGTCATCACTTGCCCGGCCAAAGCGGCGGGCTTTCGCATCACAGGGCACCTGGTCGAGCCTGCGCCGCGGCAGGACGAGGCCGCCGCGGAGCCGGTGCCGATGCTGCTGGGGCAGCTTCGTCCCAGTGCGGAACCTGTTTCACCGTTCGGCGGCGACGTTGGACGGTTGGAGGAAATTCTTCCCTGGTTCACCCACAATGCCTTGATCCACTACCTGGCGCCGCGCGGTCTCGAGCAGTTTTCAGGCGGCGGCTGGGGCACCCGCGACATCTGTCAGGGTCCGGTCGAATTGTTGCTGGGATTCGGTCTGTGGGCGCCGCTGCGCGATCTGCTGCTCCGCGTGTTCAAGTCGCAAAACGCCGATGGCGACTGGCCGCAGTGGTTCACGTTCTTTGAGCGCGATCGGGACATACGCGCCGGCGATTCGCACGGCGACATTGTGTTCTGGCCGTTGCTGGCTCTGGCCCAATACCTGCTGGCCGCGGAGGATGTGTCGCTGCTCGATGAGCCGGTGGTCTACTTTCATCCCGATGGGGACCAGGCGGCCGAGAGCGAAACGGTATGGGGTCATGTGGAGCGGGCGTTGGCGGTTATTGCCCGGCGCGTGATTCCCGGCACCGCGTTGGCCGCGTACGGCCACGGCGACTGGAACGACTCGCTGCAGCCGGCGGACCCGGCGATGCGCGAGCGCCTGTGCAGCGCCTGGACGGTTACGCTGCACTACCAGACGCTGGCGACGCTGGGCAAGGCCCTGCGCATGCTCGGGTTGACCGAGCGGGCCGATCGGGTTGAATAGATCATCCCGCGAGTCTGCGAGGATTTCCAGCTCTATTTGATCCAGGACGAGGTCCTGACCGGTTTCGCGTATTTTCCGGAGAGCGGCGATCCCCAATATCTCGTTCATCCCCGCGATGAAGAGACCGGCATGCAGTACAGCCTGTTGGCGATGATCCATGCCATCATCAATGATCTGTTCACGCCCGAGCAGGCGAAAGCGCACATCGAGTTGATCCGCGGGCATCTTCTGGCGCCGGATGGCGCGCGCCTGTTCGATCGGCCTTCGCGTTACCAGGGCGGACCGCAGACCTATTTCCAGCGCGCGGAGAGCAGCTCGTTCTTCGGCCGCGAGATCGGCATCATGTACACCCACGCGCACCTCCGTTATGCGGAAGCGATGGCGCGTTACGGCGATGCCGAGGCTTTCTTTCTGGCCGTGTGCCAGGCGAATCCGATCGCGATCCGGTCGGTGGTGCCGAATGCCGCGTGGCGGCAGGCCAATTGCTACTATTCCAGTTCGGACGCCGTCTTTCCTGACCGCTACGAGGCCTCGGAACGGTACCTGGAAGTCATCGCGGGCAGGGTGCCAGTGGAGGGGGGCTGGCGCGTTTATTCCAGCGGCCCCGGCATTGCCAGCCGCCTGATCCACCGCTGTCTGCTCGGCTTCGAGCAACGCAAATCGGCGCTGATCATCGATCCGGTGATCCCGCAATCGCTGAGTCGGCTCGAGGCCGACCTGGTGCTGGCCGACCGTCCCGTGACCGTGATCTACCGCATCGCTGAGCGCGGATACGGCCCGTCCGAGTTGACGCTGAACGGCATCCCCCTCGACTTCGAACGGGAAGCCAATCCGTACCGCACCGGAGGCGCCCGCGTTAAGATGAGCGACGTCGCCGACCGGCTGCGGGAGCACGAGAATCGGCTGGTCGTGTCATTGGGTTGAAGCCCAGGGAACAGAAATCCGCATCGTGCGCCACGCGCACGCAAGTTTTCGAGCGTCAAATGAGCCCCGCGGCCGATGCAGGGAGTCCAATCGGGAGTCGGGAACGATGGGCACGATTTTTCTGAGTTACGCCGGCGCCGACCGGCAGACCGCCACGCGGCTGAAAGCGGGGCTGGGAGCGGCCGGCGCCGACGTATGGCAGGACGTGGACGAGATCCGGCTCGGCGACCGCTGGATCGACACGCTGCAGGACGCGCTGACCCGCTGTTCGGCCTACGCCATCCTGATCGGTCACGGCGGCATCCAGCGCTGGGTCAAGCTGGAGCTGAGCATCGCGCTGAAGCGCCATTTCGACACCAATGGCGCCTTCCCGATCTTCCCGCTGCGCCTGCCGGGGGTCACGCCGGAGGATCTGCCGCCTTTCCTCAGTATCTTCCAGGCGGAGATGCTCCCGGCCGAGCCGAGCGATCACGACTACCGGCGTCTCGCCGCGTGCTTCGCCGCTGCAGGCGAACAGGGCGCGGTGATTCCGCTGAGTCCCGTGTGCCCTTATCCTGGGCTTGAGTCCTACACCGAAGCGACCGCCGAGTTTTTCTTCGGCCGCCAGAGCGAAACGCTGGAAGCCCTGGCCCGGCTCGGCTCGACGCGTGATGGCACGTACCGGCGCTGGCTGCAGATCGAGGGACCGAGCGGGGTCGGCAAATCCTCGCTGGTGCAGGCCGGCATGATCCCGGCGATGCGGCGCGGCTGGATCGAATCCCGGGGCGGTGCCGAGGCGCGCAACTGGGCGGTGGCGCTGATGCGGCCGGGTCACGAGCCGCTGCTCAACTTGGCTCAGAGCCTGTCACAGGCGCTGCCGGGCGGCAGCGGTTTCACCGCGTTGCGGCGGGACCTGCAGTCGGCGCCGGAAGCGCTGCGCGACTGGTGCCGAGAACGGGTACCTGCCGGGCAGCGGTTTCTGCTGGTGGTGGACCAACTGGAAGAAGTTTTCACGCTGACCGAGGCGAAGGCAGGCCGCGAGCAGTTCGATGCGCTGCTGGCGGCGGCACTCGGCGACCGCGA
>JALORT010000186.1 GCA_025458755.1 Methylotetracoccus sp. | reverse complement strand
GGCGTGTTCTCCTCAGTCAGGGTGCGGCCGGCCGAGGAACTCGATGAACACGGACACCTGCCGATCGACTTCGACCTGTCGGAACGGCAGCGGCGCGTGGTGAGCATCAACGCGGCGTTCTCCACGGATATCGGCGGCAGTCTGTCTCTCTCGTGGCGGCACCGGAATCTGTTCGGCAGCGCCGAACAGCTGACTCTTGCCGGCGGCGTGACGCAGCTCGGAGGAAACAGTACGATCGGCATCGGCTATAACGCGGCCGCTTCGCTGCTCAAGCCCGATTTCCTGCGGCGCGAACAGTCGCTGCAGGTCGATCTAGCAGCGTTCAAGCAGGGTTTCAACGCTTACGACCAGCAAGCCTACACCGCCGGCGTGATCGTCAATCGGCGACTGTCCGACCATTGGAAAGGCAGCTTGGGTCTGGCCGGGGAACAAGAACAAATCCGGCAGCAGGGTGAGACCCGGAACTACACTTTGCTCAGCTTGCCGGCCACGTTAAAGTACGACGATACGAACAGTTTGCTCGACCCCAGCCGAGGGATCCGTGCCAACCTGTCGCTGATACCGCTGCAACCCTTGGTGGGTTCCCGCAATACTCCGTTCGTGCTGAATCAGCTGTTTGGTTCAACCTACTTCGATTTCGGCACCGCAGGTTTCAGCATCCTGGCGGTGCGCGGTCTGCTCGGCTATGCGGCAGGAGCGAGTCAGTTCGGCCTGCCGGCCGATAAGCGATTCTATGCCGGCGGCAGCACCACAGTGCGCGGCTACCGCTTCCAGTCGGTCGGACCCCGTTTCCCCGACGGGACACCGCAGGGTGGCACCGCAGTCACGGCAGGTTCGGTCGAGTTCCGACAGCGTTTTCTCGAGAATTATGGCGCCGTATTATTTGTTGATGTGGGCCAGGTCACACCTAATGGGCCTCCGTTCGCTGGCGAGTGGGGCCTCGGCACCGGTGTCGGAGCCCGTTATTACACATCGGTCGGTCCGATCCGGCTGGACGTCGCCGTGCCGGTAAGCCAAGGCGCCGGCAGCGGATCTTTCGAGCTCTACATCGGGCTCGGCCAGGCCTTCTGACCGATGCGATATTGGCTTCGCTGGCTTGGCTGGATCGGTGCGGCCGTTACGGCACTGCCGCTGATCGCTCTGCTGCTGATCCTCGTCGCATTGAACACGCGGCAAGGTCGGCAGGCCTTCGAACGTCTAATTCCCCGTCTCACGGGCGATGAGTTGGTGATCGCGGGCCTCTCCGGCCGCTTCCCGGATGCCCTGCGTGCCGCACGCGTAGACGTCCGGGACGGCCACGGAGCCTGGTTGGTGATTCATGACCTCGAACTGTCATGGTCTCCGTCCCGCCTGCTGCGGCAACAAGCCTCCATAGATCGTCTCGCGGCCGGACAGATCGCCTTCGAACGGCTGCCGGATTATCCACCGGATACCGAGGACACCGACTGGAATTTGCCGCTTGAGATCAACGTCAAGGTCTTTCGCGTCGATCGGGTGATCCTGTCTCAGCAAATCATCGGCAAGTCCGCAACGCTCGATCTAACCGGGACCGGCCGCTTTACATCGCCGCAGCGCGCGGACCTTCAGCTCAGCATCACCCGTCACGACCAGCAGGGACTTTACCGTGGTAAGGTCCGGCTGGAACCGGCGGGGCTGCATATCGAACTCGGCATCGACGAACCGCCACAAGGATTGCTCGCCGCGTGGTCCGGGTTGTCCGAACTGGGCCGGCTGTCGCTAAGCGGCCAGTTGGAGGGCCCGCCCTCTTCAGCGCAGCTGTCTTTGCAACTGGCCGCAGGTGAACTCGATGCGCAACTCCAAGGTGAGATAAACCTCCAACAGGAGTTCATGGATCTGAAACTGACCGCTTCGGCCGCGTCAATGCGCTTGCGGCCCGGCAGCTCTTGGCAGATGGCGACACTGGATGCAACGATCCGTGGCTCGTACACGCAGCCGAAGGCGAGCGGGATCCTGCGAATCGACGGACTGCAAGCGGAAGGAGCGAGCGTTCGCCGGATTACTGCGGAGATCGCGGGAGATGCTACAGGGGATCTGAGTCTCGAGGCCTCGATCGAGGGGCTGCGCATTCCCGGACCGCAGCCGGATCTCTTCACTTCTGCGCCGGTGATGGTTCAAGCCGGTGTTCGACTCGAAGCACCGACGAGACCTCTAACGTTCACGTTGAAACATCCTCTGCTGCGAGCACAGGGCAAGGTCAACATGGCTGGTGATCTTCGCGGAGACGTCCTGCTGAATGCGCCCCGCCTCGGATCGCTCGCGACTCTCGCCGGGTTAGAGGCACACGGCGACTTGGAATTGAACCTGCAGCTGACTGAAGTCGGTCATGCCACCCGCCTGGTGAGTAAAGGGCAGCTCAACTTGACCGGGGGCGAACCGTACCTCGTCGCATTACTCGGCGAGAATACGAAATTCGACGCCTCACTGCTGATTCAAGGTCCGCAAGTTGCCTTGTCCCAGTTGAACGTGACTGGAAAAGTCTTTCGTCTGTCGGCCGACGGTCGCTACACACCGACCAAAGTGAATTTTGACTGGAAAACATCAGTTTCTGAGCTGACATCCCTAGCACCCCAACTTTCCGGATATTTCGCAGCCCAAGGTCGACTTTCGGGGTCGCCTCAGGATCTAGGCGTAACCGCTACGCTGAACGGCGAGATGACCTCGAGGCAACCACAGGGCGGCCCGTTCAAAGGCGAGCTGCAAATCCGTGGCCTGATGACTGATTTTCCATCGGCCACGTTGACGGCCCGAGCTGCGCTGGCGGGATCGCCGGTCGATGCATCCTTGAGCGCGTCGCTCCGGCCCGGCCAAGATCCGCGCATCGTGCTGGAGAGGGCCGAATGGAAAAGCACGCGGCTGCGCGGCGCATTCGTCGTGGCCCGCGATGCCATTCGGCCGGTAGGAAATCTGGAATGGCGCACCGACCGCTTGGAGGATGTCGCACCTTGGCTGGGCGAGTCATTGACCGGTTCCGTAACGGGCAGTCTGACCACCAGTTGGCGCAAGACCGAAGACGTGGTGGCTCTAACTCTCGAGGGGACCAAAATCGGCTATGCCGGAGTGACCGTCGATTCCATCCGCTCCTCGGGAACGTTCACCGAGCGAGTCAAGGATTCTAGGCTTGACGGCCAGATCAGCTTGTTGAACTTCACCGCTGGAACGGTTGGAGGCAGTGCGCACGTTGATTTCAGTGGACCAGCACACGCCATCAGACTTGCTCATTCCGGAACGTTACGCGGCAGTCACGGACCGCCGACCGAATGGTCTAGTACCGGTATGTTGAACACCGCAACGGCTTCACTCGACGTCTCAACATTCAAAGCAACTTGGCGCGACGAAACCCTTCACCTCGTCGCGCCGGTAAGCTTTCGTCTGGCTGACGGAGCGACTGTGGACTCACTGCGGCTGAGGGTGCGCCAGGCGGATCTGCAAATCAGCGGCCGGCTGAGTCCTTCGCTTGATCTCAGTGCGAAGGTGCGAGCGGTCCCCGTAGGTCTGGCGACCCTGCTGATACCGAACTTTGCGGCGGACGGAAGCTTGAACGCCGATGCCCGTTTGATCGGGCCATATGGCCGGCCTCGCGGCACGATCAGCGTCACGCTGACCGGTGTGCACCTGCGCCAGGGCTCCGGCAGAGGAATGCCGCCTGCCGATGTGAATCTCAACGCCGATCTGGACGGAAATGGCGCACTGGTTGCCGCGCGGCTGCGCGCTGGAACGCACGTCGCGCTCACAGTGGAAGGCAGGGCGCCCATCGATTCGGGCGGCACGCTGGATGTCCGCTCCGAAGGGTCGCTGGACATGAAAGTGCTTGACCCGCTGCTCACTCCGCAAGGACGACGCATGCGCGGCATGGCCGCGCTGAAAGCCCGCATCACTGGCACGATTGCCGATCCGCGACTCGACGGCGATGTGCAGTTCTCCAAGGGCGAGTTTCAGGACTATGCGGTGGGCACCCGAATGACCGATATCGTGGCGTCCGCACAGTTCGACGGCGAGACTTTGAGACTGACCCGATTCGACGGCAAGATGGCGCCAGGCAGGATTAGTGCATCGGGCGCTGTCGGCTTGCGCAAGCCGGAGTGGCCGATCGACATAAAAATCACGGCGCGTAATGCTCGCCCTTTATCGGGTGAACGATTGAACGTCACGCTCGATTCCGACCTGGATGTGCGCGGCACCGCGCAAGGCAGGCTGAATGTCGCTGGTACCGTAATCATCCGTCGCGCGGAGATTCGTATTCCGGAACGCATGCCGGCCCGCATCGCGGTGCTCGACGTCAGGAAACCCGGCGCCACCCCTCCGCCGCCGCCATCGCCCGGACTGGATGTCGGACTGAACCTGACTATCGACGCCGCGCGCGAGATCTTCGTCCGTGGCCGCGGACTCGATGCCGAACTCGGGGGCAAAATACGGCTGCAAGGCACCGCCCAAGATCCGGAACCCACTGGCAGTTTTGCGATGCGGCGCGGTGAATTCAAACTCGCCGGCAGGACGCTGACCTTCCGCAAAGGGGAGGTGGGTTTTGATGGCGGCACGCTGACGGATCCGGCACTCGACTTCGTCGCCAGTACGTCCAGCCCGAACATCACCGCCAGTCTAGCGATTGGAGGTACGGCCAGCAAGCCCAGAATTTCGCTCAGCAGCGTTCCCGACCTACCCCAGGACGAAATTTTGGCCCAACTGTTGTTCGGTCGCAACGCGGCCTCGCTCGGGCCGCTGGAAATGGCGGAGATCGCATCGGCGCTGGCCGCGCTGACCGGCGTGACGGGGCACTTTGCCAATCCGCTAGAGACAGTGCGCCAAGGACTCGGCCTCGACCGGCTATCGATGGGAAGCAGCAAAGCAGGTCCCACCCTGGAAGCCGGGCGTTACATCGCTCCTGGCATCTATTTGGGGGCCAAACAAGGGTTTACCGGCGCAACTCCATCAGCGGCGGTGCAGATTGATGTCACTGAAGGATTAAAGGTGGAGGGAACCGTTGGAACAGGGTCACCGTCCTCCAGTCAAAGCGGCACCAGTAGTGCCGGGGTAATCTACCAGTTCGAATACTGAAGGACTGTCACCGTGCCAACGGCGTCGGATCGGTGGAAGTCGCGCACCGGCGCTTCACCGTTTCATCACGGCGGCGCCGCACGTTTCTGCCCACAAAAAAGCCCCGTGCCGCGGTGAGGGCGGAGGGGCTTAGGGGATTGGCGCCTGGCGGTGACCTACTTTCGCACAGGGAACTGCACTAT
>JALORT010000185.1 GCA_025458755.1 Methylotetracoccus sp. | reverse complement strand
CGGCTTTCGCGCCGATCAGGTACAGGCCTTCCTGCCTTCACCGATGGCGCTCGCAACCGCGATGTACCACTCCGGCAAGAACCCGCTGCACCGGATTCGGCACGCCAGCGAGGCCGTTTTCGTTCCGCGGACTCTGCGCCAACGTCGTTTGCATAAGGCGTTTCTGCGCTACCAAGATCCGGAAAACTGGCCTCGCCTGCGTGACGCCCTGAAACGCATGGGGCGCGCTGATCTGATCGGAAACGGTAAGCACCATCTGATTCCTGCCTGGCAGCCTGTCGCCGGGTCCCGCCGGGAGGCAACGGTTCGGGAACAGTCCGCGGGGAGCAGCTTCCGGACGACGCATACCGGCTGGAAGAGCAAGACGGATCACGGGACCGGCACATCCCGGCTTCGGCGTGGCAAAATGCGCGACGGCTAGGCCTCGCGGGCTCGGTGGGACGCCGCGATCCTTCGCCGGCCGCCCCGTCCGGAAAACGAAAATACTCACCGAGGGAAGCTCACGATGTGGGATTTCAGCTTGCTGACCGCCTTGCAATCCGTCGAAAAAAGCATGGCATTCGTTCTTCATCGCTGGCTGGTCTTCCTCGGCGTCGCGGCGGGCTTTCTGCTATCGACACTCGCCGGGGCGGGAACCGCTGTCGGAATGGGCTCGCTCAGCGCCAACCCACTCCTTTTCGCTCATTCTGGAGCGATCGCGGGGTTCGCGTTATTCGCCTGGCTCGCCCATACCCTGCGCCCCACGCTCTATCGGGCTGTCCGAGCCCCGCATCTTCTGCTGCTCGCGAAGCTGTCCCGTCAGGACGCTATCCCGGAAGGCAGAGCCCAAGTGGAGTTGGCCTGCCGCAGTGTAGCCGATCAGGTACCCGACCCTCATCTGCTATGGGAGATTCGCCGCGCGGCGTGCGCGACTATGGCCCAACTGCCGCGGCGTGCGACTCCAGCGGGCATATCGGCAACGGCCAGAGCGCATGCCTCGCTGCTCGACAAGGCACAGCGGTGGCTGTGTGCCATGAACGTCGATTTGATCATCGCCGCGATCGTCGACGCGAAGAACACCAACCCTTGGCGGAGCGCTCAGTCCGGAATCCTGCTCCAGGCCAAGAATCTTTCCGTGTTGTCGAAAAATCGGCTCGCCTTGACGGCCTTCGAGGGTCTGGGCTGGCTTCTCGGTTACCTGTTGTTGCTGCTGGCTTTCCAGAAAATCGCTGCCGCCCTGCCCTTTCCCACAGGCTTCTGGCCGCATGTTTTCGCGTTCCTGTTTGCGTGGAACATCAAGGCATCGTTTCTGGAACCGACGACCCAGGCCGCGATGATGCAGCTTCGACTGCAGCCACCGGACGTCGACGAAGTCAACGAAATTGCCGCGAAATTAGCGGCCGACTCCGAAACCTATCGCCTGATCGAGGCCCGGGCCGCGTCGCCGGCAACAGGAGCCGAGATCGCGTAACAGCCGGGGCAAACCGGCGGCACTGTGCTGTCGATTCCCGGATGCCGCGTGGGTCAGGCGGGCACCAGACTCGACACTTCCGCGTCTTACGCGGACCACCAGGACTCGCCCACCCGTGGACTATTACGCCTCCTCCCTGGACCACATCCTCGCCGAACTCCAGCGGCTTGACCTGCTCATCCGAGCCCAGGTGTGGCGTGCGCGCCGCCTGCACCAGCATGAGCAGGAGGGATTGGCTCGGTTCTACATCGACGAAGCCGAAGTCGATGGGCTTCTGGAAAGGGCCGTCGGCTCCCCGCCTTGGGCGGAAATCCCGCTGCCTCAGGAGTTGCAGCGCAGCCTCCAGGACACCTTGGACCGGATGGTTGCCGACCTCGAGCGGCGCGCTGCGGCAAGCCGGCGCCAGGGTATCGAACTGCGGCTGATTCAGCTGGCTCAGTGTTTCGGCCTCTCCGTCTTCGATGTCGATGTCATTCTGGTGGCTCTCGCCCCCGCACTGGACCGCCGCTATGAGCGGCTGTATGCCTACTTGCACGATGACTTGACCCGTAAGCATCCGACGGTCGATCTCGTGCTGAACCTCCTCTGTCCGCAGTGGGATACCCGGCTCGCGGCGCGCACCCGGTTTGCCCCGGATGCGCCGCTGCGGCACCACGGGCTGATCCAGCTGTTCGAGGATACAGGCTTTCGCCAAGCGTCATTACTGGGCCAACAGCTGCAGCTCGATCCGCGGATCACCGACTATCTGCTCGACGGCAACGCAGTGGATGAACGACTGCAGCCTTACGCGCAACACGTCGCCGCCGCAAATGGTCCCGACCCGCTGACTGGGCCCGCCGAGTTGAAGGCTCGTCTGTTGCGCGTCATTACCGCGGGAACACACGACAGCCCCGTTTTTTACTTGCAGGGGGATGACGGTGCGGGCAGACAAGACATGGCCCAAGCCTTGTGCAAAAAACTGGACCAGGGACTGATCTCGGTCAACACCCGATGCCTGACGTCCGCCAAAGTCGAGGACTTCGAAAGCCTGGTACGGCTGGCCCATCGTGAAGCCTTGCTGCACCAGGCGGCGGTTTATTGGGACGAGTTCGACTGTTTGCTCGACGATGACCAGCGAACGCGTCGCGAGGAGGTCCTGCGAGCGCTGATTGGGCATCCCGGCCTGATCTTTTTAGCCGGGAATACGGTTTGGGAGCCGTCCACCCTGCACCGCGCGCGGAAATTTCTGCGTATTGAATTTCCACGACCGACGTTCGACGACCGCCTGCGGATTTGGAACGCGCTACTGCCCGATCACTCGCTCGATCTGAAAGCCGTCACGGGTAAATTCCGCTTCGGCGGCGGCCAGATCCGCGCGGCGGCCGCGACCGCCCACTCCCTGGCGCATTGGCGCGATCCGGATGCGAACCGGATCAACGATGCCGATCTCCACGCCGCCTGCCGTCTGCAATCAAACCGCAAGCTGTCGAAGCTGGCGCAGCCGATCACGCCCCATTACGCGTGGGATGACATCGTGCTTCCGCCCGAGCAGACGGAACAGCTTCGCGCCATCTGTCATCAGGTCAATTATCGCGACCTCGTCTACGACACCTGGGGCTTCGACCGCAAGCTCGCGTTGGGCAAGGGTATCAATGTACTCTTCGCTGGCCCGCCCGGAACCGGCAAGACCATGGCCGCGGACATCATGGCGCACGAACTGGGACTCGACCTCTACAAGATCGACTTGTCCACCGTCGTCAGTAAGTACATCGGCGAGACCGAGAAGAATCTGTCCCGCATCTTTGCCGAGGCCACAAGCAGCAACGCCATCCTGTTCTTCGACGAAGCCGACGCGCTGTTCGGCAAACGGAGCGAAGTTCGGGATGCTCACGACCGCTACGCCAATATCGAGACCGCCTACCTGCTGCAAAAAATGGAGGAGTATGACGGCATCGTGATTCTGGCGACCAACTTTCGCAAGAACATGGACGACGCCTTCGTGCGGCGGCTCCATTTCATCGTCGAGTTTCCGTTTCCCAAGGCGGACGAACGCCGCCGCATCTGGGAACGAATATGGCCCGAGACGGCGCCGCGAAGCCCGGATCTGGACCTGGAATTCCTCGCCCAGCGCATCGAGGTCGCCGGCGGAAGCATCCGCAACATCGCCCTAGCCAGCGCCTTCCTTGCTGCCGCTGACGACGGCGCGATTCAGATGAAGCACCTGCTCCGGGCTACGCAGCGTGAATATCGGAAGATGGGGAAGGTGCTGACGGCGGATGAACTCGTAGAAGATCCCACTCCGGCGGCCCGTCGCCCGAAGTGACGGAAGGATATGCGATTAATTAGCGTACCTGGATTCGGACTTTGCTCATAGGTCGGTGGAAAGAATTTCAGCGCGATAAGCCAGTCCCGCTGTTTCCCTCTTTAATAGTCACTTAGTACTCCGTTTCATAAGTACCCTTACGTATTGCCTCAGCTAGGCTGCCATTTTCTGGTGCTCACGTTCGGCATCTTGGATTCGCATTCTTGCAAGCAGGGCGTTCAGATCGGCGCGGGTGAATTTCCATTCGAAGGGGTGCGCGATGGTTTCGTAGTAGCGCTCGAAGTTAAACAACCGCTCGGCGACTGCTTCCAAGCAAGGGAAATCGTTCGGCGTGAGCACCTTTCGTTGCACGATGGAGAAGTAGATCTCGATCTGGTTGAGCCAGCTCGCGTGGACGGGTCCGTGCACCGGGACCAGGCGTGGATGAGCCTGCGTGAGGCGTCGCACCGAAGACTCGCCGCGATGGGACGATCCATTGTCCATCACCCAGAATACGGTCCGCGCCTCGTTGTAGGGCGACTGGCTCATGACGTGGTCGACCAAGCGGCCGAATGGTGCGATGCCGGTCGCTGCCTCGCAGCGGCCAAACACCTTGGCCCGGTGAACATCGAGCGCCGCGAGATAAGCCCAGGCGCCGCTTCGTTGATACTCGTGCTCCACGCGCATCGGCTGGCTGGCCGCGACAGGAAGGCTCGGATGCGTGCGAAGACGCGCCTGGATGCTGGTTTTCTCGTCGGTGGAGAGGACGAATTCGTCTTCCCGCAATGCCCGCCCCTGCCAGGTGCGCGCATACAGATCCAGGAGGCGCCCCGCCTTGGCCGGGAAGAGCGGATCGCGCGGAAAGATCCAGCACCGGTGCTGCCACGGGCGAATCGCGTCCTCGTGCAACCAGCGCCACACGGTGCTCTCGCTGATGCGTGCCACCAGCCCCGAACGCTCAGCCTCACGCGCCACATCCGCTACGCTGAGCCGCGACAGCGGCAGACCCAAGGTGCCCGGCAACTCGCAAGCCAGAGCCTTGATCTCAACGGTGAGTGCTGGGGGGGAAAGCCCGGGGGCGGCCAGGTCGGGCACGTTCCTCCAGTCCAGCCAATCGCTGTTCGAAAAAGCGCTTGCGCCACAGACTCACCACTTCACGCCGGGTATCCAGCCGGACCGCAATCTCCTCGTTGCTCATCCCTTGGGCGGCCATGAGAATCATCTTGGCCCGCTGCACTTCGAAGTACGGTAACGTATATTTCGCTGCTCGACGAGTCAGCTCCCGCGCTTCGTCGGCCGACAGCTCGATTCGAAACGGGCTGCTTCTCGGCATCCGCAGATCCTCCCCCAGCGGTTCGCCGCGAAGATGCCATACGTGATCGCACTTATCAACGGAAATATGTTAGCGTAATTGTGAAATGGGGTACTTAGCCTGCTTCTCGATGAACTCCGCCGCCCGGACCGCCACGTCGTCGTCGATCGTCTCCATGCGCTTCTTCGTCAGCGGCCCGGTATCTTCGATCCT
>JALORT010000184.1 GCA_025458755.1 Methylotetracoccus sp. | reverse complement strand
ACCTGCCGATAAGCGTCGGCATAGATCTGCGCGGCCCGCACCAGTGGCACCGAGTAGCAGGGCTGGGCGCCGGTGTCGCGCGCCATGAACATGTAGTACGGCACGCAGCCCAGGTTGACCTGGGTGCGCCACAGCTCGGCCCACACGTCGGGATCGTCGTTGATGCCGCGCAGGAGCGGCGACTGGGTCCTGATTTCCGCACCGGTCTCACGCACGTGAGACAAGGCTTCCTGCACGATGTCCGGCTCCATTTCGCGCGGGTGATTGAAGTGCGCCATCAGCGCCAGGTGGCGTCCGCTGCCCACGATGCGGCGGAACAGCGCCAGCAGCTCGGGCGCATCCGGATCGGAGACGAAACGGTAGGGCCAGAAAGTCAGCGCCTTGGTGCCGATCCTGATGCGCTGCACGCTGGGCACCTCGAGCACCGGCCGGATGTAGCTCGCGAGATTGCGCGCCGACATGATCAGCGGATCGCCGCCCGTGAACAGCACATCCGTCACTTCCGGGTGCGCACGCAGGTAAGCCACAAGTTGCGCGGTCTCGCGCGCCGCGAAGCGGTTGAAGCCCGGCCCCACGAACTGCGGCCAGCGGAAGCAGAAGCTGCAGTAGGCATGGCAGGTCTGACCCTGGCTCGGGAAGAACAGCAGCGTCTCGCGGTATTTGTGCTGGATCCCACGCAGCGGCACGCCGTCGAGCAGCGGCACGTTGAGGTCCGTCTGTCCCGCGGGATGCGGGTTCAGCGATGCACGGATGCCATCGACGAGCGCACGCATCTCGCCGAGGTCGGCCTTGCGGGCGAGCGCATCCGCCACCGCGGCATAGGCCTCGGGGCTCAGCATCTCGCGTCGCGGGAATGTCAGCTTGTACATCGGATCGTCGGGGGCTTCGTCCCAGCGGATCAGATGTTCGAGGACGAAGTTGTTCACCTTGAACGGCAGTACCTGGCCAACAACCTGGATATCGAACAGCTGCTCCTCGCTCAGCTTTTCCAGGTGTGGAATCGAGCGGAAGTTGTGGACGGAATATGCTTGGTAGTCCATGTCAGACCTCCGAATTCGTGGTGGCGAAGAAATCCGCCCCTCGCGTAACCGCTTCGAATGCAGCCCGCCCCGCGGCGGCAGCCGATAGCCGGGCGACTTCCGAGGCGCAGCTCACAGCTGCGCCCGCAGTGCTCGTCTTGCGAGACTGCGGACATCCCGATGACAACCACGGGATACTGAGCTGACGCAAAGCATAGCGATGCTGGCTAACCTTGAAAAGCGGCAGCGAACGATCGTCACGGGACATCAGGGATTCGGATCACCGGCGTCTCGCTCTGTTGGCGGAGGAGTGCGGCCTCAGGGCGGGGCGAATGGCCCGACGGCCCCACCGATTTCGAATGGCGGCGTCGCCGGCACGCGTTCTGTGTTGCATCGGCCGATCGAGTGCGCTATCAAGGGCTGCCCTTCGCCCCGTGTCGAGGACTATTGATGTTCGTTAGTCTTGGCTGTCGAGAAGCAGCCGGACATGCTTCTGCGAAAGCCGGTGTGCTGCTCGCGCTTATCTTGGCCCTGCTGTCGATCGCTCCGGCGACCTCGGCTTCGCAGGCCTTGCGCACGCCCTTGACTGCGGTCGCGGACCCCCGCAACGCGGTAGCGTTCGGGACTGCTGGGCTCCCTGCTGCGACCCCGGAAGAGGTTCACGCCGAGATCGAACGTAAGCTGGCAAAGGCTCTCGCCTGGCAAGAAAAGCTCTCGAACGTTTCAGCGGCAGATATCCCACCGTCCGGAATCGGCGAAGAGGAGGCGGCAGAAAGGCGCCGCTTGATCGACAGCCTAGTCTTCTACTATCGAGCGCAGATCAGGGCCATCGCCGAACTAATGGAGGCCCAGAAAGCGCGTGCTGATGCTGAGGCGCGGGGACGCGGTTGGCCCGGTTTTGACGAGCCGCCTCCCTACTCGATCCTGATGGTGGATCAACTGGGCGATGCCGTTGAGGCGGCCAGAGGTAAAGTCGCGGCACTGGAGTCTTCCCAAGCGCTGTTGGACCGTGCCGCTGCGCGACAGGAGGATACCGCAAGACTTGCCGAAAGCGCGGCGCGTCGAGCCGCCGAAGAAGTCGAGCGTGCCGCAACACCCGTGGAAGCCGAGCAGGCAAGGTGGCGGCGAGAGCAGGCGGAACTGCGGGAACGCGTTGCCCAGAATTCGGTTGCTCTGCGGGCTTGGACCGGCAGCCTGACCGCGGCAAGGTTGGCGGCGTCACGCGCCGAACTCGCGCTGTTCCAGCGGCAGTTTGCGGAAGCCAGCAAAAACGCCGCCTTCACCGATGCGGATCTGGAAAAACTCCGCGAAACGGCGAAGCAGGAAATCAAGCAGCTGGAGCAGGAATTGCAGTCTGCCCTGACGCGAAGCGCGAAGCGTACCGAAGAGCGGGAGGCGGCAGAACTCAAGTTGGCGAAGGCGCGCATGGCCGTGGATCAGGGAGCGGAGAACGCTCCGGGTCCATCGGAGCTGGAACTTCTAGACGCAAAGCTGCGCGCCGCACAGACGGCCCTCGGAACGGCGAGGCTGGAAGCGGAAGCCATGAACAATCTCATCGCGCTAAACCGTGCGTCGACCCAAATGTGGGAATATCGGTACACACTCGCCAACAGCCGGGACGCCGCGAAACGGCGCGATGCGCTCGAGCGCTTACAGCAGTTGCTCGACCAGGTTAAGCCGTGGCGGGCTTACTTGCTGGATCAGCTGGCGCTGGCTCGTGCCGAGGAGCTGAAACAGAAATCCCGGTTGGATAGTCTGGCGGCAGAGACGCCCATCCGTCGCTTTGAACAGGAGAGTCTGGAAGCCTTTCGCGCGAGAAAAGGAGTGATCGAGCGACTGCAGGGATTGACCGACCGAACCGAACGATCATTGCGGCGTTGGCTGGATGAGTACGAGACCGAACGCCGCAGCCGCTCCTTGGCCGACAGGCTCGCGGATCGCACTGCGGCGGCTGCCAGGATGATCCGCCGGATATGGGACTACGAACTGTTCACGGTCGAGGATACCCTCGAGATCGAGGGACAGAAGGTGGAGACTAGGCGCGGCATCACCTTCGGTAAGAGCATCGGTGCGATGATGCTTTTCGCCGGGGGTTATGCGCTCTCAGCCTTGTTCGCGCGCCGCCTGCAGCGCATGTTGGTTCGCCGTTTTCAGATTGACGAACCGGTCGCGAATGTATTTCGCCGTTGGATGCTGGTATTTCTGACGCTACTGTTGAGCGTCATCGTCCTCACGCTGGTGAGAATTCCCCTCACGGTGTTTGCCTTCCTTGGCGGTGCCCTTGCGATCGGTGTCGGCTTCGGCACACAAACCTTGTTGAAGAACCTGATCAGCGGCGTCATGGTCCTGGTCGAACGGAAGATAAAGGTCGGCGATATCGTCGAAGTAGACGGCATAGTCGGCACCGTCACCGAGGTCGACATTCGCTCCTCTACCGTGCGTGGATTCGACGGGGTGGAGACGATGATTCCGAACGCGGGTTTCCTCGAGCAGAAAGTGAGCAATTGGACTTACAGCAGCCGAACACTCCGCCGCAGGGTTAAAGTCGGCGTGTCCTACGGTTCGCCGGTGCGACGCTCAGCGGAAATCCTTCTCGAATGCACGGGTCGCCACGGTCTGGTCATGAAGGAGCCGAAGCCTTTCGTGTGGCTCGAGGATTTCGGTGACAATGCCATTGTGTTCGGCTTGTATTTTTGGGTCGAACTGGCGCCCAACGTGAACTCCTTTCAGGTCATGAGCGACCTGCGTTTCATGATCGTCGAGGCGTTCGGCAAGGCGGGCATTTCGATCGCGTTTCCGCAGCGGGACGTTCATTTCGACGCCGTGCGTCCGCTGAAGATCGAGGTCATGAATACCGATTCACATCGTCAGCCAAACGTCTGACGAAGGCAGCAGATCACGGCAGCGCGGGTCTTCCTGAGCAATCGACAGTGCGACTGAGGGGAGGGCATCCTGCTGCTGTCTAGACCTCTAGCAGGAGATGCCAAGACCGTTGGTCCGACGGCCGCGCAGGGCCAGCACGCTGACAGACTTGCTCCAAGCTTTGATAAGTCAGTCGCACTTCTAAACAAATCTGGGCGTTCCCCCGGCTCTGCCGGGGGATGGTTACTGACGCGGTCCCCTGCGGCGGGATCACGACGGCGGCCCGACGTGAAGATTTGAAGCTTTCCTTGGGGGTTGATCGCAAACAAGGGTACGATACGGTCTCGATGGGTGGCCAGCAAGTCATCGTAACCGACGGTTTGCGTGATTCGTGTCTTCTTTATCTTCGGCGCATTGCCGCCGTGTTTCTTGATCGACGCGTAGGTATGTGATGACCCGAACAACACGCGGCCAGCGAGGGTGCCCAAGGCTGTTCCATCGTGAGACTGTGACTCGTAGGGGAACTGATAAATCTCCTCTCGTCCGAATATGTCGCGGTAGCGCAGGCACGCCAGGATGTTCGTCGCTGGATCGGCACTGATCGCGGCAGCCGGGCGAGGCCGCCGTACTCGATCTCGTCGAAGGTGCGCGGCGTCAAAATATTTCCGCGGTACGTTGGTAGTCCTTGGATTCGGGCGAGGCGGATATTCTCGAAGTCGTTCTGTCGATCAGCAACACGGTATAGCGTTCCTCTTTCAGAGCTTGCGCCATGGACCGCGCGAAGGCATCGGCTCACACGAAGAGGATGCCCTGCGGGTCGGGCTGCACCAGCCGAAGAGCGCGGCTGAGTCGAAATGCGCCAATCCCGTACACCAGCACCGTGACCGATACGACCACGAATACAACGGATTTGAGTTCAATCGCCCGAGGATAGCCCACGGCGGTCATTTCGAGCGCGAACACCGATGAC
This sequence comes from Methylotetracoccus sp., assembly GCA_025458755.1. Lineage (GTDB taxonomy): Bacteria > Pseudomonadota > Gammaproteobacteria > Methylococcales > Methylococcaceae > Methylotetracoccus. Next base: position 416 of record JALORT010000184.1, on the reverse strand, counting down.
ACGGCAACGGTGCCGCGCGGTACCATGCATGAGACGTATAATCGCTCGCGGCAATCTAGAGTAGAATCGCACGCGGCTAGAAAAACTGTCGCAGGACGCGTGATGAATACAAGAACGCCGATGAACAGTATCTCCGCCCAGCCGTGATCGAGGAGAGCATCCAAATCGAGTCGGGCGGCCAGCGTGATGAACAACCCGGAAATCAGCAGCACACCCAGGCTTCCCTTGAACTCGATGATATGGTCGATGCCGACCCGATGCCGGTTGGCTAGCACGATGGCCGTCAACGTAGCTGCGAGCATCCGGATTCCTCCTGAAGCTGACTTGATAACGTCGAGGCTGCACAACAACGGTAGCGAGCGCAACGGCGCTTTGCAGCGAATCCGGAATCCAGAAGCGGCGCAAAGCCACGGTTC
>JALORT010000183.1 GCA_025458755.1 Methylotetracoccus sp. | reverse complement strand
GCGACCGCGGCCAGACCTGGCGGGAAATGGGAAAACTGACGCTGGATTCCGGCGGGACGCTGCAATGCCTGACGGCGATCGCCAAACACGAGTTGATCGAGGTTGTGCGTACCGACAAGGACCGTCAGCCGCTGCAGGATGAAAGCCTCGCCGGCGCGTTGTCGGGTGTCGGAACGCTCGGGGTGCTGCGTCCGATCCATTATGGCCGGTTGCAGATGGAACGCGATGTGTTCGATGCGGCGGCGCCGAAGCTCGCCGAGTTCGGCATCGAGCTGCTCGATGTACGTTTCAAGCGGATCAACTACAACCCGGAAGTTCTGGAACGCATCTACCAGCGCATGATCAGCGAACGGCTTCAGATCGCCCAGCGGTTTCGCTCCGAGGGCGAGGGCGAGGCGGCGCGGATCTCCGGCAAGAAGGAAAGAGACATCAACGAGATCCGATCCACCGCCTACCGCCAAGTGCAGGACATTAGGGGCGAGGCGGATGCCCGGGCGACCGAAATCTACGCCAGAGCGTACACCCAGCGGCCGGAGGCCACGGAGTTCTATCGGTTCCTGAAAAGCATGGAAACCTACCGCAAGATCATCAACGGCGATACCACGCTGGTCCTCTCGACCGGCAGCGATCTGTTCGCGCTATTGAGGCGGCTCGAGCAGAAGGCCCGGCCCTGAACCCGTGATCCGGAGGTACCGGGCGGGCGGCGGGCCGATCAGCCCGCTGGCGGTGATGCGGCGGCGTTGGACGGCTGCCGCTGGTCCCACTCTTCCGGGGTGTAAGCTTTCACCGAAATCGCGTGCAGCGCGCCGGTGGCTAACGGCTGCTGGATGGCCCCGAGCACCTTCTGGTGGCGTCGCACCGTGGTCAAGCCCTCGAACGCCGGGCTGACCACGGTGATCGAAAAATTGCAGCCTTCGCCTTCCACGCTGATACGGCAATCGGGCACGACGGCCTCGATCAACGCGCGGATTTCGCTGATTTCCATCGCGGGTCTCCCATTTTGTGAATTGGAGAAGGGCAGACAGTGCGGGCGGCCTGCCGTGCTGCCTCTTCGGCTCTGTGGTTGTCTCCGGACCGAGCAAAGAGTGCCCGATACCCCTCGTTGAAAGGGATACCGAGCACTGACCTTCAATGAGCCACCGAAACTTTGGCGCCCTTGGTCTGGCCGATAGCCGCGAGGGTTTGGGTGAACCAAGGGGTATCGATGTCGAACGGCTTGCCGCCCTTGATACGCGGAAATTCGATGGCACGAAGCACGTTGTCGTTGTCTTCGTCGTGGCCCATCACACCGGACTCGCGGCGGAACGCACACTCGACGGCCAAGTCGGCGCACGACTTGATCAGGCGGATGTCTTCCACATTGGCCGCAGCGGCTCGCGCGAAATAGCCCGACTTCTGCACCAGCGTCTTCTCGGCGCCGATCATCGCGGCGAACTGCTCGCCGAACCACTTTCCCGGGTTCACGGCGTCGAGCTTGATATGGCCGAACGCGTCCCGCGGTACTTCCTGTCCTTTGGCCTGAAGCTCGGCGACGATCGCCTCGACCCCGGCGCCCTCCGAGATGAAGATGTTCACGCAGTCGACGTCATCCATGACGGCGCGCAGGCGCTTCGCTTCTGCGGCAAGATCGACTTCCATTTCCGGGATGAACACGCCGTGCACCTCGTAGGATTCCCGGGACAGGCCCAACTCCGGCAGCCATTCGGCGCGATCCAGGAGTTTCCGGTATTCCTGCGCAGTGGCCGCGGTCAGCCATCCGCAGTTGCGGCCCATCACTTCGTGGACGATCAGCATCCTCGGATTGCTGTTGTTCTCTGCCACGACGTTCCAGAAATAGCGGGCGCCCTGCTCCGCGGCGGTCCACGCGCCCAGCGATTGCTTGATCGGGAACACGTCGTTGTCGACCGTCTTCGGAAGGCCGATGACCGTCAGGCCATAATCATTCTTCGCCAGAAATGCAGCCAGGTCCGCAGCAGCAGTGTTGGTGTCGTCTCCACCAATCGTATGCAGGATGTCCACCCCATCCTTGACCAACTGGTCGGCGGCGACCTTCTGCGGGTCCTGGCCTTCCTTCACCAGGCCTCGTTTCACGCAGTCTTTGACATTGGTCAGCTTCACGCGGCTGTTGCCGATGGGTGATCCGCCATAGCGGTGCAATAAGCCCGCCTTCGCGCGGACTTCCGGGGTCACCTTGTAGGAATCGCCCAGCAGCAGTCCTTTGTAGCCGCCGCGATAGCAGATGATTTCGATGCTCGGATCGATCTCCGTGTAACGCTCGATCAGGCTGCCAATGGCTGAACTTAGGCAAGGGGCCAGACCACCGGCGGTGAGGATCGCGACTTTCTTTGGCTTGTTCATGGAGAACTCAAATGAAGGTGTTGGAGGTTGAGGAAATCAGCGTCGGGCGCTGGCGCAAAACGCCCATCTTATAAAAAAATGGCGCCGATTTGCACATCCATGGTTCGCGAGGAGCGACCATCGGCGCACTCCCAGCCGAGCCCAACAGCGACAACAAGAGCGGCTTCGGGCGCCTCAGACGCTTGTGCGCCAGTCGAGGTCGAGTCGGCCTGACTCAAGCGTCCCCGCGCTTTTCCTTTTTCCGTGCCCGGATTCGATAATGTCCGGCTCCGTCGACAAAGGTTTGCTTCGGCCCATGGACACGTACGCCATTCCCGGTTTCGCGGAACCCATCAGTTCGTTGACCCATTTGTTGAGTGCCGGCGTTTTCGCGGTGGTAGGGGTTTTCCTTCTGCGGCGCGGCAGGGGTGATGCCGCCCGCCTGTTCGTCCTGGGGGTCTTCGTCGTCTGCTGCGTCTTTCTGCTGTCGATGAGCGGCGTTTACCACCTGCTCGATTCCAGGGGCGCAGCGCATCGAGTGCTGCAGCGGCTGGATCATGCAGCGATCTTTGCAGTCATCGCCGGGAGTTTCACGCCGATCCACTGGATTCTGTTCACCGGATGGGGGCGTTGGGGTGTGCTGCTGCTGATCTGGTCTTTGGCGATCACAGGGATCACGCTGAAAGCCATCTTCTTCGAAAGCATTCCGGAGGCAGTGGGTCTGGCGTCCTACCTGGGCCTCGGCTGGATCGGCTTGGCTTCGGGCCTCGCGCTTGGGCGCCGGTACGGTTTTGGCTTAATCAGGCCTTTGGTTTATAGCGGCCTGTCCTACACTGCGGGCGGGCTGCTGGAATTTCTCCGCTGGCCGGTGCTCATTCCGGGTGTGCTTGGGCCTCACGAGTTCCTGCATATCGGTGTGATCGCCGGCATCGGCTTCCATTTTCGCCTGCTGTTCGGGGTGCTGGACCGGGTCGTCCCGGCGCCTGATGCGTCAACCTGACACGCTTACAAGCGAGTGCGGTTCCCACAAAAAAGCCTGGTGTGCATTTCAGCACACCAGGCTTTTCATCACACCTTTACCCAGGCTTGTCGTGCCTCGGCCAGGATCGAAATTAGAAGCGGCGGCCCCCGCCAAAGCCACCGCGGCTGCCGCTGCCGAAAGCGCCGCCGGTTCCCCCTTCGCGCGGCCGCGGTTCGTTGACGGTCAGATCCCGGCCGTCGAAATCCTTGCCGTTGAGCGCGGAGATCGCGGCTCTGGCCTGCTGATCGGTACCCATCTCAACGAAACCGAATCCTTTCGAACGGCCGGAATCGCGATCCATGATGACATTGGCGGACTCCACCGTACCGTGCGCCGCAAACATCGTTTCGAGATCGCGGTTGGTGACGTTGTAGCTCAGGTTACCCACGTACAATTTCTTACTCATAAAAACTCCAGGACAATAACATTAAGGTGCTTGCCACGACCGGCGCGGCAACGGTTTGAAGCGTGAGCCTGAGGGTTGCAGAGGCCTCTCGGCGGTGTGAAGAACAGATACCAAAAAGGCTTGGCAGGAGGAGGCGGGGCTTAGCAGGTGCCGGAAGGCATTGACTGGCTGGACAATCCGAATCCTCGTGGCGAAGACCGATTCTTGCGCCGCGACAAACTGCCATGGAAGGTACGCGTATTCGTCGTCAGTGTCCAGTTATTTTTTCGACAAGACGCCTCCCCGGTCCCAAGGCTATCCGCACGATGGCCGTGTGGCGTCGTCGGGGCAGGCGCGCAGGAGCGCGATCGTGAACCGAACAAGCCCCACACGCCTAGAAAAATATCAGATCGCCGGCGGGATGTGGTAGATTGCGCGAAGGGAATAAACTCTGTCAGCGGGTGCGGCGGTTTGGACCCGCTGACGGAACGTTCCCGTCGAACCTGCTTTTGATCCGGATCGACGCACTCTGCGGGTATTGACAACACGGTCCGCCACGGGTGGTGGCCGCTGTCACTCACGAATTTGCGGTAATCTCGGGCGATTCGTTTCAAGAGGCGGCGCGGATGGCGTTCCCCACAGCATCCTGCCGGCCGGTCGGCCTCGGGCGGCGGATTTCATGATGATCGAGAGTCCGGAGGTTGATATGTCAGCGACGAGCCTGACGCCCAGCGATGCGCTTCGCACGGCGAGCAATTTTCAGCAAACCTGCGGGTTCTGCGGTTGCGTTTTTCGGGTGGAGATCACCTGGCGGACATCCTACTCATATAAGGCCGGCCAGGAAGAGCAGGCTTACTCCTGCCCTGAATGCCGGCGTGATTGCCGCATCAAGACGTCGACGCCCCCCATGGTGTTCCTGATTTCGAAACGCACCGACGGCCGCACCGGCCCCTGTCCGCCCCACTGAGAGTATCGTAATCGGACCCCCATCGTCCGGCAGAACGGTTGCATCGATGCGATGCAACGGAGGCTGCCGCCAGCCGCACTGTCCGCGATGAAGATTCCGCACCTCTCCCTTCCGTTCGCCTGCTTGATGGCTTTGGCCGGGCAAGCAGCGGCCGCCGACTGGTGGTTCGTTCCTGCCGACCCGGATCAAGACCGTTCCGCTGCGGTTTATGTGGAAAAATCGAGCATGCTTCGAATCCGCGGAACGGGACGAGTGACCGCTCGGGTGTGGAAGATTTACCGAACCGACCAGACGGCCGACTTCGGGGCCTATCGGAGCGGCAAGATCCGCGTTACTTTGGACTGCGAGAAAAAGGAAGCCGGTTCGGACTCGGGCACCTACTATTCTGCGTTCGGCGGTGCGGTGCACCAGTACCGGAACCCGCAGCCCGAAATGGCGCCGATCGCGCCCAAGTCGCTGCAAGAGATCATGGCGACGTTCATGTGCAGCGACGGCAAGAAGCCTCCGCGAGCCTTACCCGTCTACGACCCCAGCCGCGATGCGGAGCAGCGTTTCCTGCAGTATGACCGGGATAGACCGGCCAAACGCGACGCTG
>JALORT010000182.1 GCA_025458755.1 Methylotetracoccus sp. | reverse complement strand
TCAAGTTCTACGCCAGCGTGCGCCTCGACATCCGCCGCACCGGCGCGATCAAGAAGGGCGACGAGATCATCGGCAACGAAACCAAGGTCAAGGTCGTCAAGAACAAGGTCTCGCCGCCGTTCAAGGAAGCCTTCTTCGACATCCTCTACGGCCAGGGCATCTCGCGCGAAGGCGAGATCGTCGAGCTCGGCGTCGCCCACAAGCTGGTCGACAAGTCCGGCGCCTGGTACGCCTACAACGGCGAGAAGATCGGCCAGGGCAAGGACAACGCGCGCGAATACCTCAAGGAGCACCCGGAAATCGCCCACGAAATCGAGGCCAAGATCCGCGCCGCCGTCGGCGTCAACAACCCCACCGCGATGGTCGAGGACAAGGATGAAGTCGAAGCCTGAAGGTAACGACCTGCGTGAACGCGCGCTGCGCCTCCTCGCGCGGCGCGAGCACAGCCGCATCGAGCTTGCCCGCAAGCTCGAGCAGGCGGGGTTTGCCACCGACGAGATTGCCACGCTGCTCGACGAATTCGAGGGCAGGAACTGGCTGTCGGATCGGCGCTTTGCGGAAAGCTGGGTCGCAGACCATCGCGCCCGCGCCGGAAGCATCAAGCTCGCCTATGAGTTGCGCCAACGCGGCGTGAGCGACAGCATTATCGGCGCCGTGCTAAACGAGGAGCGGGACAGCGAATTCGAACGCGCACGTGAAGTGTGGCGAAGGAAGTTTGGTTCCATTCCAACCGACGCATCAGACAAAGCCCGGCAAGCCCGCTTCATGCAAAGCCGGGGTTTTTCGCTTGAAGCCATCCGGCACATTCTGGACAGCAAGACAAGCACGCAGTAAGGGGGGCAGCCCCCCCGGCATTTGACTGATGGGTGTTACTACGCATCTGACCCAAAACCGGTAAAGCCAGGTAACGGCACCGTTGGTGCTGGCGCCGTTCGTGTTGAAACCAGTGCGGCCGCCGTTCTTGACCGCAGCTACAGAGGCCTACCTGGCTTGCGCCTTTCGCACGCAACTTGAAATGAAGTCGGCAAACGGCTGGATATTGCCGCCAACACTAGCCTGCTCCAAACCAGCCATATACTCGGCTCGGTCCTCTACTCGGATTACAGTCCAAGGGTAACCTCCTGATGCAAGCATGAGGTTCATCAAGAATCTGGCCATTCGGCCGTTGCCGTCCATGTAAGGATGTATGAACCCGAACAGCCAATGACCCAGAACTGCGCGCGCAAAGGCGTCAGGCTCGGCCGCAAAACACTCCTTAAGGGCCTCCATTCCGTCTCTCACATAGTCATAATGAGGCGGGGAATGCTGGGAGCCGCGCAGAAACACCATATGCCTACGGTACCCTACCAAATCACGCTGCTCCAGAATTCCAGCGTCGACGGAAGCGCTAAACAGTTTCTGAAACCAGGTCTGATGCCGGTTTGCGAATATTCTTGATGCGAGGTCTTTATTTTGATTTCGCTGAGAAAAGGCTTGGCCAGCATCCGCTTTCACCAAGGAAAATGCATCCAGATAACCTTTGGCCGCCAGCGCTTCCGTATGCTGCTTGTCTGCCGGGTTGGTTTCGGGGCTCCAGCTGCGTTCGGCAATCTTGCGGATTAGCTCTGGCGTGACGCGATAACGCTCGATCACTCTGCCATCGAGATACAGTGCTGCCGAACAGGCCTCGGTGGCGGTCTCCAACGCCAGTATGATCATGACGGCACCGTTCCGCTACCTGCAGCAGCATCGTCCGCGCGAAAGAAAACCCGCACCTCCTCGATCGAGCGGGTGATCCGCATCTCCGGCAGGTTGGCTAGGAACGACTTCCCATAGGAGCGGTTGAACAGCCGCGGATCGCACAGCATCAAGACGCCCCGGTCTTCGGCATCGCGAATCAAACGTCCGACCCCTTGTTTCAGACTCACTACTGCCGCCGGCAGTTGCAGCGCACGAAACGGGTTTTGGCCGCGTCGCTTCAGCGCCTGTATCTGCGCGCTCAACACCGGGTCGGACGGCGCTGCAAACGGGAGCTTGTCGATAATGACACACGACAAAGCGGGGCCCCGCACGTCAACCCCTTCCCAGAAACTGGCGGTTCCCAGCAGAATGCCGTTACCCGAACGCTTGAACAGTTCCAGCAGCGCGGCCTTGGGACCCGTTCCCTGTATGAACAGCGGATAATCCACCAGCCGCCGAAGCTGCTCAGCCGCAGTATTCATCGCTTGATGGCTGGTGAACAGAAAGAATGCGCGCCCGGCGCTTGCGGCAAGCAGTGGCAAACTCGCGGCGACCACGGCGCGGGTGTAGTCCGCCGATGCCGGATCCGGCAGGCCCGAGGGAATGTAAAGGAGGCACTGTCGACGATAGTCGAATGGGCTTTCACTGCAGAATGTCTCGACGCCTTCCAGTCCGAGTAAGCTCGAAAAATGGTCGAACCGTCCGGCGTTGCTCAAGGTCGCCGAAGTGAAAACCCAGGCCGCCCTGCTCTGCCGATAAAATTCCGAGAAATCGCCGGCGATGTCGATGGGGGTCTGATTCAGCCGAAAACCGCGGCGCTGTACCTCGAACCAGCGCACCGCACCGGGGGTATCTTCGCCCGAAAACAGATCGAGACAACTTTGGATGTGGAGCGTACGTTGACGACAAGAGTCTAGTCCCTTATGGCCGTCAGCGAGCAGGCTCAGCATTTCACCCAGTGTTTTCAGCTCGGCCGAAAGATCGACGAGGCATTTCAGTGACTCGCTCGTCCGGCTGCTATCGTTCCAAGTCCGCCGTTCGTGACCGACACCTAAGGCAAGCCTAAAGGCAGCGCTCTTATCGGTCAGCCGATCCAGGTTCTCCCGCACTCCATGGAGGTCCCCGGAGTGTCTGCCGAGTTCCAGCTGGATGTCGCGGGTCAACTCATCCAGCTGTCGGGAACTGACGCTGATACCCAGAAACTGCGCTGCGGTGTCGGCGAATTGATGCGCCTCGTCGACGATAACGACCTCTGCTTGGGGCAGCAGTTCGCCGAATCCGTCGCTCTTAAGCACCGAATCAGCCCACAGGAGATGATGGTTGATCACCAGGATATCGGCATCCTGTGCCTTCCTGCGCGCCGCCGCAGGACAACATCGGGCGTAAGCAGGACAGTCCTGGCCGAGGCAGTTCTCTGCGGTCGACGTCACCGAATGCCACAAAAATGACGACTCGGGAACGTCGAATACTTCTGCAATGTCGCCGGAGCGGGTGGTCTTGGACCAGCGCAGCAAACGCTCCAAATGGGCGGCGTCCTCGCCATTGTAACCGGCTTGAAATCCAAGCACGTTCTCGAGTCGGTAGTGGCACAAGTAATTGCCGCGGCCCTTCAATAACGCGGCCTGAAATGGGATGCCGAGGGCTTTCTTTATAACCGGCAGGTCTTTTCGAAATAGTTGATCCTGGAGATTCCGGGTTCCCGTCGAAACCATCACCCGTTTTCCAGACAGAAGAGCCGGCACCAAATAGGCGAACGTCTTGCCGGTTCCCGTCCCCGCTTCGGCGATCAGGCTTCTCTGCTCAGCGATTGCGGCTCCAACCGCTTCGGCCATGGCCAACTGGGCAGGACGAGGTAAATAGTTGGGCAGGATGGCTGCAAGGGAACCTTCGGCGCCGAAAACTCCCGCAAGTTCGCTCACCTCGGCTCTGACGCCGAGCAATTTACTGGCTGGTCAGCGATTCGCTTTCGCTTCGGCATCTTTCGCGCCTTCTGTATCTCCCTTCTGACGGCGCGCCTCTGCAATCAGCCGCCAATTCTGTTTCACCAATAGGCGATCGCCAGCGGCGAACACATTCGATTTCTTCGCCAAATCCTCCGCAGACTGAAATTGGCCCTGTTGTAGACGGGTCTTGGCCAGTTGGTGCCATAACGTCGGGTTACGCGGATTGATGCGTATTGCGCGCTCCAGCGTCGCTGCGGACGTGTCCCATTGACCGGCCTTGCCCGCGGCTTCCGCCTCGTCCATCAGCGCTAGGACGGCCGGCGGAGACGGCGGAGGTGCGGGCTTCTTCGGCGGAACGACTGCCGTGTCAGGGAGTTCGGCTTGCGGCGCCGGTGAAGGAACCGCGGGCTCGACCGTCACTGCTGGGGCGGGCTTAGGCTTTGCCACTCGGGTGTCCGACGGAGGCGGCGTCGGCATCATGCGCGCGCACGCGGGCAGCAGCAGGAGCAGGGTTATCGCCAAGCTTGCGGCACCAGAAGGAAAACGCCGTTGGGTCATCGCTGTTCGTCGTTCTTGGGTTGATAGACTGCCGAAACCCGGTGGGTTCAGCCAGGAACCGATCATCGGAACGGTAGGCTGCCGGCGCGCGGAGGCTGACGGCGTCCGATCGTCACTGTCGACGGAACCATCATCACGCGGAGCGTCACGCGCAGGCATCGAAAGGTCTCCGCGTCCAGACTGTCCCGTGCAATGACCCAGCGCCTAGACCGATTTCCGTCGTGGCCATGCAAAATGATGAGCCACGGTGAAACCAAGCTATCGGTACGGATCGCCAAGGGTTTGGCTTCCCTGCCCTCCTCTTCCAGAGCCCAGCCGATGCGTTCGCCGTACACCAACCGCCCGCCGGTTTTGGCCCGGCCGAAGGTGCGGTGGAACACCAGATGAGCCAGCACGGTTCCCGCCAGCGCGAGTTGCAGAGGCCACGCGATACCAGACAGTCCAATGGACAAAACGGCGATCAGGTGCGTGCCCGTGATGAGGCGCTCCAGCAGCGGGGATCGATCAAGCGTCAGGTGCAGCGGCGGCAACGATGTGGTCCACAAGAGATTCCAGCTGGCAATTCGCGTTTCGGACTGAGCCGAAAAACAACGCCTGCAGCTCTGGGTCCTGCTTTTCCAGCAGCGACACAAACGCCTCTTGCTCGGTGCGCGTAGCGTTATCGTAGGCCCTATCCAGATAACCCCGCAGCAGCAGGTCCAGTTCGCGGGTTCCCCGTCGGCAGAGCCATGCCAAGTGTGAACGCGGACGGGTCACGTTTGCCGTTCGACAAGCAGGCGCTTGATCGCTGCGATCGCCTGGGCCGGATTCAAACCTTTCGGGCACGCATCCACGCAGTTCATGATGGTATGACAACGATAAAGCTTAAACGGGTCTTCCAGTGCGTCGAGACGTTCACCGGCCGCCTCGTCGCGGCTGTCCGCGATCCACCGATAGGCCTGCAATAGCGCAGCGGGACCGAGGTAACGGTCACCGTTCCACCAGTAGCTAGGGCATGAGGTGGAGCAACAAGCACACAAAATACATTCGCTCAGCCCTTCGAGCTTGGCCCGCTCCTGACGGCTTTGTCGGCGTTCGCGGTCAGCCGGC
>JALORT010000181.1 GCA_025458755.1 Methylotetracoccus sp. | reverse complement strand
CGGAAACAGGTGCGGCCCGAGTTCCAGCAGGGCAACCCTCGCCCGGGCATAGCCCAACAACTTGAGCCATGGTTCCCAGGCGGCAATGCCTTGATTGAGAAGGCGCTCCTCGATAAACGTGATGATTTCGTCGGGATTAACCGATTGCATCGCCTTCGCGTGCGGCTTGCCGGCATCGATCGCCGCCTTGTAACGACGGAAGCCCTCGTCCATACAACCGTGGATGAAGTGGCCGAACCAGAGCTGGACGGGGCTGCGGGGCGGCATCTTGCCGATGCGCGTGTAGCGGTACTGCAGCCCGCAGCGGAGGTAACCGAGTATGTCGCCCGTCAGGCTGTAGCTTGGAATCTCGTAGGGTTGGTCGCGGACACCCAGGGTAGTTGTGGCCATGGATCAGAAGTCCAGATAGGTGATGAACCAGCGGGGTCCGTGCTTGGTGCCCGTACGGTCATAGCCGGCAGCGATATTCGGTATCGACGCTCCGTCCGGCCGAATCTTGTTGAGGCCAAACAGAACCAGTACTTCCTGCGCGCGGGTGAAGGCGACGTAGTAAAGCCGCTCGAGATCGTCGAATGCGCGGTCCCGCGCTGAGCGGGAGGGTGTCATCAGGCCGGACAGCGGACGGATCATGTCCTCCAGCGTGTGACTCATTGCACCATCCTTCGGATACCGCTTGAATGCATGCTTATGGTGGTTCGTCTTGAAGTCAGCTCCGATGTCTACCAACACCATTGGAAACTCGAGGCCCTTGCTCTGGTGGATCGACAATATCGACAGCCGATCGCGCGGGAAGCTGCCGATCATCGCCTCATCGAGCTCTGCGGTGTCGCTGGCGATCGGCGCCAGCCAGTCGCAGAGCAGGTCCCGCACGCTCTTCTCCGCCAACTCGGGCTTCGCGGGGTTCGTGACCACCCGTCCCTCGAAGCCGCTGATGGCGCTCATCGCCGCGAGCTGCCGGGTGAACACCTCCAGGTACGCCTGGCCTTCCGGGTCATCGTGGAACTCGGGCAGGAAGTGGATGATCCCGTACAGCAGCTCCAGCGCCGTGACCGACGTCGGCCAGCGGAAACCAGCGGGCGCGGTACGGCTCTGCCACGTGCAGATCAGGTTATTAAGGTCCTTGTCCGAGCGCTGCTTGACTCGGGCCTCATTGCGCCACTCCGGGAACAGCCGTTGCGCGTCCGGGCCGATGCGCTTCTGCGTTGAATCGGTGGCCTGGACCATGCCCCGATCGTCGAGGGCCTCCAGCAGAAGACCACCGAGCTGTCGCACGCAAGTGACTTCGCCAAGCGGAGCGCCGCGGGGATTGAAGACGCTTATGTTCCGGTCAGTCAACGCTTCGCGAAGCCGACCCGGGAAACGAGCCTCTGGTGCGGGCAGCGGACCACCGTTGCGCGCGGGTGCAGCACGCTTGAACTCTGCCGGGGAGCTGCAGAGGACGCACATGTCGCCGAGCGCGCCTCTGTGCTTCGCATCAGCGAGGCGCAGCCAGTTGCCGTCGGGGAGCTGGAAGCCCTTGGGTGAGGCGACCCCTTCGATAAACGTTGCAACTGCTTCGGAGAGCTGGTCGAGGTCCTCCCTGAAGATTCCCAGCACAGGGAGACCGAGCTTCTTGTTCTTCGGGCTAACGATCCGTGGCTTGCCAGCCACGCGGACCGACTGGAAGGCCGCGTCCCGACGGATGAACTGGTCTGAGAACGTGATGATCTGGTCGGTGCTGCGGTAGTTTGTGGTCAGGAAGACGGTCGTGGCCTTGCGCTTGGTGGCGCCCTTCAAGCGCGTCGGGAAATCACTGAACAGCTCCACCACGGCACCACGAAATCGATACAGGCTCTGGTCGTCGTCGCCGACTACCGTAACGCCGGCACCACCGTGCTTCAGGAGTTCGAAGTAGATCTGTTCCTGGAGAAGGTTGGTGTCTTGGTATTCGTCGACCAGGATCGACCTGAAGCGCTTCGCCCAGCCGTCCAGCGTTCCCGCTTGAAGGTCTTCGAGAACCCGTCGCTCCAGCATCCCAAAGTCCAACCAATGATTGGCCGCGAGTTCAGCCTGATAATCCCTCAAAGCACCCAGCAGGTGTGGCTTGGCGCCGGATGTAACAGCTGTGCTCGTCGCGAGCGCGTTGACGTCGGTCAGGTCCTGCTGGAGCCGGTCCCAGATCGTTGAAAGGACCGTCCGCCTACGGCCGAGATTCCAGCCCCAAGCCCCGCCGCCGTTCAGCCGCATCAGCCAGGCGTCGAAGTCGGGATCCTTGTAGCGGTCTCCCGGAAACAGTCCCTTGCGGACGAGCACCGTGCTGGCGAGGAACTGATCAATGAGCACAGGGGGCTGCTCTGCCGGTGCGCGGTGTTCGGCGAGCACCTGCTGGCAGATGCTGTCGAGCGTGCCGGTCGTGACCTGATTGATGTCGACAGACTCAATCCACTGTCGATCGACTCCCTTGATCGAAGAGTCCGCGAGCAATTCCTTCTGCAATGAGAATCCCCAACCTAAGAGACGCGAGCGCAACTCCGCCGCGGCCTTGACCGTGAACGTGGTTGCCAGAATTGCGTTCGGCGGCACTTGGCCGCAGAAAATCTGGTGGAGGATACGGAGTGTCAGTACCGTCGTCTTGCCGGAGCCAGGACCGGCAACGACGAACAACGCGTCATCTGCGCATGTGATGGCAGGGCGCTTTTCCGGGTCCGGCCGCGGACGACCAGAAAAGGCGCGATCGTATGCGGGGAGGAGATGCTTATCGTAGGTCAAAGTCATGGTCAGACGATCGCCTTTACCAATCGGTCCATCTCGTCGGGATAGAAGATCTCGTCCCAGCCCGACTGTAGGAGCGTCTTCAAGTCTTCATCCCGCCAAGTGCCATCCAAGAGAAGAATAAGCTTCTTGATTCCTGGGCGGGGAACAAAGCCCTTGCCGTTCCAGTGATAGCGGAGACCTGGGGCACGACCGCACAGCTCTTTCTTCTTGTGGTCCCTTCCGGAGTCCGTGCAGGACTGCCAGTTGATCAGTGTGCTTTGTGCTTGACCGACATCCATGCGGCCCGCTTGCCCGCCAATCCCGGCAGCCTCAGACAGCTTGGCGCCAGGATCATCTGGCGGTGGCTCCCCGCCATCCTGCCGGGGTTCGTATATGTCCTACGAAAAAACGCAGACAGGCATTGATGGCCGCCGGTCAGAGATTGCCCAAAATCCGGCGGGTGCATTCGCTCAGATAGTCGATCTCTTCGCGAGCCATTCCAGCCCCCGCAGGGAGCAGCAAATGCCGGCGCCAGGCGGCCTCGGTGCCTTCAAGCCCCGCATGCCGGCAGCGACTGAAATCTTTCTGTAAATGCAGAGGGTAATAACGCCACTTGGTCTCAACCCCCATTTCGGCATACTGCCGCGAGATTTCGAAGCGTTCCCCCTTATTGAAGAGGATCGGAAAGTACAGGAAAGAATGGGGGCGACGCAGATCGTCTTGAGGCAGGATCAAATAGGGCGAATTCTCGATCCGATCCATAAGGAGTCGTGCGTTTTCAACTCGCTGCTGCGTTACCTGCGGGCATTTTTTCAACGCTTCAAGTGCCACGGCTGCTTGAACCGGATGGATGGACAGGGGTTGGTAGCGGGCATAGGCGCCGATCTTGAAGGCTTCGATTTCTGCGACCCCGTTTTTGGGAGACCGCAGCGCCTTTCCCGGGTACCAGCGCATAATCAGCGGCTTTAAACGATAGGCCAGGTAGGTGGTGTACATCCTGTTCCAGGCTTCCCCCCACCCCTGCGGCTTCAGGGACAGTGCGGTAACCGCCCGCCAGATGTCCTCTCGGTTGGTGATCAGCGCGCCTCCCAAGAGTCCGCCCAGTGGCTTGTCCACATTGAAACTCAGGATCGCTGCATCCCCCCAGCTGCCCAATGGCTGGTTGTCCACTCGAATGCCGCCAGGGACGTGAACGCAATTTTCGATCAGCATCGTCTTGCGGCGATCCGCGAGCTCTCTAAGGGTCCGAATGTCCGCCGATTTTCCATACATGTGAGTGACAAGCAGTACGTCGGTTTCGGCGTTCAACAACTTTGCTGCCGAGGCTGGATCCATGGTGAAATCGTCCAGGACATCGGCAAAGGTCATCGCACCTGCCAGATGATGAATCAGCACAGCCGAAGGCCGATGCATGCAAGACGTCAACACCCACTCTCGTTGAAGGCCAAGTCCCTTGGCGAGCAGGTAAAGGCCTGTCCGCGCACGGTCCAACAGAAGACAGTGTTGCACGCCGTATTGCCGGCAGATCATCTTCTTCAGCTCCTCCTGTGCGGATGTCCAGGGAAAACCGTTCCGGAGATCCGCCAGCCGCCACTGCGGCTGGACCAGAGTCTGAACTTTGAAATGCGTCGGAATCGGAGGCTGCAACCAATTCGTATCCATCGCAGCAGCTAGTCTCCTGTTTTCGGTTGATGGCGACGATTCATCAACTGACGGTAAAGCCAAACCCCCACCCGGACCCAAGGTGCCTGCCAGGTGATCACCCAGTAATCGACGGGCCGCGCTCCGAGGGAACGCTTGAAGCGGCCGATGCCGGGGCGCGCGCCTGCGCGGCCGCTCTCCGTGCTGCGACCGATCAAGTCGTAGGTCTTCAGGCCTCGCTGTTTGGCCCAGCTCAGCACTTCCCAGTGCAACAGATGATTGGCTGCGAGTTGTCGAAATTCCTGGTTCGAGGCACCATCCCAAAAATAGCATTTCCGGGCATCATGCAAAATCCATAATGCCGCGATGATTTTGCCTTGATGGACGGCGGACAGAATTCGCAACCCACGGCCGATCATCTCCCGGTAAAGTATCTCGTAAAAAGAAAACGGAAAATTGGGACGAATCCCCTGACGGTTGTAGGTGGACTGGACCAAGCCTCGGTAGATTCGGACAGCATCCGGAGCTTCTATCCAATTTACCTGGACATCCGCACGGGTCGCACGGCGAATCCGGTTGCGGGCCTCGCTCTTGATTCCTTTCCACAGGCCGTCCAGCGGAGCCGCCTCCAGGTCAATCTCAAGATTGTCACGAAGCTCGATGCGTGCGGGCTCAGATAGTATCGGTCTTGGACCGTGCCAGGACGCCTGGAAATGTGGAAACGAGCGATGTTTGGCCCATTCGGCCAGCGCACGCAGACATTCATCGCCGCTGTCCTGAGGGACGATGGGCGGCAGTGCAATCGGAGTTGCCAGACGCGGCAACGGAGACCCATAAAAACGGACACCCCAAAACCTGCACGGGCAGGCCGCCCACCAGACGAGCGCCATCGAATAGCCCTAATAAAAAGCAGTTCACGCCATAGGCGGTCTGCACCGCCCGCAGCCAGGCGGGTTTGTGGAAAACACTATACAGCGGCCGGCTTTCCAGGAAAGCGGCATATTCGGATTCATCGATTTCGCGGAGGACCATGGGCAAAGCGACGATCACCTCTTTTCAAAGACGAATAGGGCGTTCTGCCAACGCCGGGTCCTGAGACGTCCGAAACGTCGGTTCAACCATAACTCCCAACGCGCCAGGTAAGGAACAAGGACTTCGGGCAGCAGGCCGAACTGAACGAAGTAAATACCCGGAAACCGCGGCCGACGGATCACAACCGCCTCCAGCTCCCGATAGCCAGCATCCTGAAAAAACTGCCGGATACTATCGACCGAACGTTTGGTGACGAAAGGCGCCTTGGGGTGGTGCTGCCACAGGGGAGACTCGGACACCTGCTCCAGCAAATAGAACCTGGCACCTTTGGCCAGGACCCGTGTGATTTCCTGCAGGACCCCGGGCAGGTCGGCGTCGGCGACATGACACAGCGCTTCCCGAGCGACCAGGCGGTTGAACCCACCATTCTTGAAAGGCAACTGGAACCCGTCCGTCCGGACCCAGGGAAGCGGGATGCCTTCCCTTTCCGATATGCTGCGCGCCACCTTCAGCATGGACAGTGAAATATCGACTCCGA
>JALORT010000180.1 GCA_025458755.1 Methylotetracoccus sp. | reverse complement strand
AACGAGGGTCGCCCGTCCGGATTTCTGGCTCAGCAGCCCATAGACCAGCGTAAAGTAAATGTCGCTGTCATCGCGCGACGAGAAATGGCCATTCAGCTCTCGCGCCACCCTCGACGGCGATGTCAGCACATAAAAGGGTGGCTTCGATGAGGGTCGTTTCAGAAATCCGTAGGCGCCCTTTGCCGGCGTCAGGGTCTGGCTCACCGAAAAGGAGAACAGCGCCGCTGGAATCCCGTGACCGCAGACATCGATCTGGAAGAACGCGAGGTGTCCATCGTCGATCGGATAGTAGCCGAACATGTCGCCGCCAAGCTTCGCCGCGGGCAGGAAGAGCCAGTCCGCTCGAAAGCTGCCGATCTTGGCCGGCGGGGGCAAGAGCGATTGTTGGAGCTTGGCGGCCGCCTCGATATCCTGGCACAGGTTGCTGTAAATCTTCGCAGCGTCCTCCACCTCACGGCACAAATGCTCGTACTCCAGCTGCAGGTCTTTGTTGATCTGCTCGAGCGCTCGATTTCGTTCGGCCAACTGCTGCTGCAACAGCAGCACCCGTTCACCTGCTCGCAGCCGCACCCGCAGCTCATTGGGATCGATCGGCTTCACCAGGAAATCATCGGCGCCGGCCTCCATGCCTTCGATCAGCGACTCCTTGTCATTGCGACTGGTGAGCAGGATGAAGTAGATATACGGGGTCGTCGTGATGCCACGAATCCACCGGCATAACTGCACGCCCGACATCTCGGTCATGTTCCAGTCGCAGAGTACCAGCGGAATCGGGCGCTTTTGCAAAATAGCCTGCGCCTCGACGCCATCCGAAGCCTCGACCACCTGATAATCCAGCTTGCGCAAGATGACGCCCAGCAGCAGCCGGATCGTGGGATCGTCATCGACGACGAGAATCTCCACGGAGATTCCGGATCAATCCCGCGGTTCGGTTGGATGACCGTGCCGGGCGACGGCTCCGCTCGGGACACGGGTCGGGCACAAAACCCGTCGCCGGCCATTCATGGCCGCCCCGTCAGGTCTTGTATTTCGCCAGCTGTTTGAACTCGGCCAGCGCCGCTCTGACTTTCTCGCCGTTCTCCGCATCGAGCTCGGCAGTTCCGTAGACCTTGTCCAGCAGACCCTCCGCAACCATTGCTTCCTTGATCCATCGCTTCGCAAAGCGGTAGTTGGTCGGAATCGCCGCGGTTTCGCCGGTTGACGGATTTCGCAGCGAGTCGCTCGTCACGACGCCGGATGATTCCGGCTCCATCGCTGGCGCCGGTTCGGCCGGAGTTACGGCCGGCAACGGGGTCGGCGCGGCCGATGATGACGCCGCGGGGGAATCCTCCACCGGGATGCGGCGCCTGCGCCGGGAGGTTTCGGCCTTCTTTTTTTCATCCATCGCTCGGGCCAGATCAGCGGACAGACACCCGCTGCTTGGGGCCTCACTGACTACGGCGTACAGCACATACGCGAACAATGCGACGGTCACTACCCAGAACAGAACATCCATCGAAATCTCCCCCATCCAAAAAAACTGAATTGTCGAAGCCACGGGTCCTCACCCGTCCGTTGTCACCACCCAGCGTTCATTCCTTTGAAGCTGCCGAGAAAACCATAGTCCGGCCGCGAAGTCCATCACCCGTTGCCGAGACGGCCCGGCCAGGCAAACCCGGCTTGGGCGCTCGGTCATCGCCAACCCGCCCGGCGCATGCCAACGGCGTCGAGCACCGAGCGCACGCTCCAACAGGCAGAGGCCGATGTGTTGGTTCTTGCGTCGGCGGGGCACGGCCGGAATTTTCTCACGATCTCGGCCGGGGGATCAGCCGAATACCACGGTCCAGGCGCAAGGCGAAGTCCACCTGTCTACTCGAGCGAAGTGCCGTGTTAGCAGTGTTCTGTTGGGCGAGCCCGTGCGCCGTTCGCTGATGATGGCACGGGCCGGGGAACCGGACCTCATGAAGTTCGTCGAGGGTTTTACGCTGTGTCAGTTGGTGCCTCGGGCCGGGATCGAACCGGCATGGCTTGCGCCGCAGGATTTTAAGTCCTGTGTGTCTACCTGTTCCACCACCGAGGCAGCTCACCGTGAAGGGTAAGAATATCAGATATCGCCGGCGCCCGGCTCGGAGGAAGACTGCACGTCACCCACACCGGCGCGCCGACCGAGATCCTGCAAGAAATGTCCCGCCTCGCACCCGGACGCCGGCAAGCGCGGCCGCCCTCGCTTGAAGTCGACACTTTTCGACGTTTCAAGTATTCTTTGCGGCTTTCCGCGAGCCGCTCGCCGTGTTGGTTTGCAGCTCTAAACGCGCGCGCTTGCACTCGGATCTGCCAAGTTCCTGCGGAAGTTGTCGCTCTAGACTGGCCATCCCTTTCGCGACTCCTGCAGCGACCCGATTTGTTTCTATCTAGCGGAGCCAATCCATCATGACTCAAAATGCCAAGGCACTGATCGAAAAGTACTACGGCGCGTTCAACGCCGGCGACATGGACACGTTTCTGGAGCTTCTGACCGACGACGTGGTCCACGATATCAATCAGGGTGAGCGCCAAACTGGGAAGCAGGCGTTCCGCGCGTTCATGGACAAAATGAACACCAACTATAAGGAGCAGTTGGTCGACATGGTGATCATGGCCTCGGAGGATGGCACCCGGGCGGCAGCCGAGTTTGTCGTGCTGGGCGAATACCTGAAAACCGACGAAGGTCTGCCTCCGGCCAAAGGACAGAAATATCATCTGCCGGCGGGCGCGTTTTTTGAAATCCGCGACGGCAAGGTCGCGCGTATTACCAACTACTACAATCTGCAGGACTGGATCGACCAGGTTGCCAAGGCATGACGAGCAGCGAAATCGAGATCCGAACCCTATCCGGCCTCGACATCGAGCCCTACCTGGGTGATCTCGCGCGTCTGCGGATCGAGGTGTTCCGCGACTTCCCGTACCTCTACGATGGTACGGAAGACTACGAGCGGCATTACCTGCAAACCTACATCGATTCGCCCGACAGCGTGATCATACTGGCACTGGACAACGGCCGAGCGGTCGGCGCCTCGACCGGCATTCCGATGAAGCATGAAACGCCGGAATTCAAGGAGCCGTTTCTGCAGCACGGCTACGACCCGGACAAGATCTTTTACTGCGGCGAATCGGTGCTGCAGCCAGATTACCGCGGACGCGGGATTTACAAGCATTTTTTCACCGGACGCGAGGGACATGCGCGCCGCTTGGGCGGCTTCGACTATTGCTCCTTCTGCTGCGTGCAGCGCCCCGCGGATCATCCACTCCGCCCTTCCGATTACGCGCCGCTCGATCCGATCTGGACAAAGTTCGGCTATGTCCGGCACCCGGAACTGCACACGACATATACCTGGAAGGATGTCGATCAGGCCGAAGAGACGGCGAAACCGATGGTCTTCTGGCTGAAATCGCTCAAGGAAGCCGCCTGATGGCCGGCAGCAGGCGCCTTCGCGTTGCAGCCGCCCAATACGACATCAGTTTCTTGGGCGACTGGGACGCCTATCACGCGAAGATCCGGGCATGGGTCGAGCAAGCGGCGTCCGAAAAGGCGCAGTTGCTGCTGTTTCCCGAATATTTCAGCATGGAACTGGCCTCGCTGTTTCCGGCGGACATCTACGGTTCGCTGTCCAAGCAACTGGACGCGCTGCAAGAGTTGGTGGACCGATTCGTCGAACTATTCGCTGACATGGCTCGAGCACATGGAGTCTACGTGGTGGCCGGCACGTTCCCGGTCCGTCAGGACGACGGCACCTACCGCAACAGGTCCTACCTCGTCGACCCCAGCGGCGGAGCGCGACACCAGGACAAGCTGATCATGACGCGGTTTGAGAACGAACAGTGGTTGATCAGCGCCGGCGACGAAATCAAGGTTTTCGATACCGAATTCGGCCGTGTCGGCATCAATGTCTGCTACGACAGCGAGTTTCCGATGATCGCCCGCAGCCAGGTCGAAAGGGGCGCCGACCTGATCCTGGTACCGAGCTGCACCGACACACTGGCCGGCTATCACCGCGTGCGCATCGGCTGCCAGGCCAGAGCGTTGGAGAATCAATGCTATGTGATCCAGTCTCCTACCGTTGGCGAGGCCCGTTGGTCGGAAGCGGTGGATGTCAATCAGGGTGCGGCGGCTGTCTATACTCCGGTCGACTACGGTTTTCCGGATGACGGAATCCTCGCTGCGGGTGAATTGAACCGTGCACAGTGGGTCTATGCCGACCTTGATCTCGAAGCGATCGCAGACGTCCGGGAAAGCGGTCAAGTTTTCAATTATCGGGATTGGCCGCTGCAGTTCCGTTGCTCCTGAGCATCCTTCGCGGGTCGCAGAACATGGTCAACGTCGCCTTCGGCCGCGCATCGTCGGGTGTCCCGCGGTAGCCGTCATCGCCGCGCCGCTCAACAGACAACGCGTTAGGCCCGCGGCGGCGATGGCGATGGCGACCGCCGGAGCCGAATAGGCCGTATCGGGCGGCACGGGATGCAGCCGAAGCAAACCGCCGGGCGGCGCGAATCATTGCTCGTGACGCGCTTTGGGTTGGCCACGACCGGCCCGCGCAACCGCCGCAGTTGGCTGCTTTTCGTGTTCAGCCTGGCGGCATTTGCACTGGCCATTTCGTTCCTCGTCGGCAGCGTTGACTCCCCCGAAGAACGCATCACGTTGACGGCCGGCCCGGAGAGCACCACCCGGACCCTGTTTGCGAAGCTTCTCGCCGTTGAGATCACCGTGCGCGGTATCGATACCCGCGTGGTGCCGGCGGGCACCACGTTGGAGATCTATCGCCTGGTGGACACGCGCGCGGTGGACTTCGCCCTGGTGAACGGTGCACTCGATATCGAGCAGTTCACGCACGTGCGGGAAGTCATGTCCCTCTACAACGAAGCGCTGCATCTTTTGGTAAAGCCGGAATTGGCCGATGCTGTGGAGCACAGCTTTGGTGCACTCAGCGGACGCACGGTCAATCTGGGCGCACCCGGTTCGGCGACCGCCGGGCTCGCCAAGGCCGTATTGACGCTCGCGGAGATTCCACCGGCAACGGCATCGGGCAGCGACGGCTATCTGGTCAGGCAAATCGATCCCGACGTCGACCTTGCCCGTCACCATGAGCTGGCGAACAAAGCGGCGCTGCCGGATGCCGTTTTTCATCTGGCAACGCTGCCCTCCACCACCGCACACCGTTATGTGCACAGTGCCGACTACCGTCTGGTGTCGGTCCCGTTCGCCGACGCGTTACGGCTCAGCGCGATTTATTTGAATCCGATAGCGCCGCTGCCGGAGGGAGAAATCGAGCGGCGCAACATCTTCGAAACCCTGATTCCACCTTTCACCTACCAGATCGAGCCAGCG
>JALORT010000179.1 GCA_025458755.1 Methylotetracoccus sp. | reverse complement strand
GACCTCCGGGTAACGCGTCAGACTGCTCAGCACCGCCGTTTCATGATCCGTAGTCAGCCGATTCAGATGATTCATGCCCTGCGGCAGACTCCGTGCCCACCCTTTCTCATCGAGCTGCCTGAACACGCTGCAGATTCGGGCATGGGCATATTGCACATAGTACACCGGATTCTCATTGGTCTTCGAGGTGGCCAGCTTGAGGTCGAAGTCTACGTGCTGATCGGATCGGCGCATCACGTAAAAGAACCGCGCCGCATCCTTGCCGACCTCGCTGCGCAGTTGCCGCAGGGTAATGAATTCCCCCGAGCGGGTCGACATTTGCACCTTCTCCTCGCCGCGGTACAGCACCGCGAACTGCACCAGCAGTACCCGGAGGCGCTCGGCATCGCCTCCCAAGGCCAGTAGCGCGGCTTTGACCCGAGGGATGTAGCCGTGATGGTCGGCACCCCAAATATTGATCATCTGGTCGTATCCCCGCTCCAGCTTGTTCCAATGGTAGGCGATATCGGACGCGAAGTAGGTCATTTGGCCATTTTCCCGAATGACCACCCGATCTTTTTCGTCGCCCAAGCGGCTCGATGCGAACCACGTGGCACCGTCCTTTTGATACAGATAGCCGCCCTCGCGTAATTTCCGCAGCGCCGTCTCCACGGCGCCTCCCGCCGTGAGTTCCCGCTCGGAAAACCATTGGTCGTAGTGCACGCCGAACTCCGCGAGATCCTGCGCGATGTCTTCCTGAATACTGCGCAGGCCAGCATCGAACACCTCCAGGTAGTCAGCGGCGCCTAACAACTCCTTTGCGCGAGTCACCACGGCGTCGATGTAGATCTCCTTGTCACCGCCTTGCGGCTCGTCCGGCGGCAGTGCATTCAGGACTACGGCAGCGGGGTGTCGATAACGTTCATGCCGGCTCCGGTGCAATTCCCAGGCGACGTCTCTCACATATTCGCCGCGATATCCGTTGCTCGGAAATGGGAGCACTTCACCGCACGCTTCCAGGTAACGCAGCCAAATGCTGGCAGCGAGGATGTCCATTTGCCGTCCGGCGTCATTGACGTAGTACTCCCGATGCACGTCGAAACCCGCGGCCTCGAGCAAATCGGCCACCACCGAACCGTAGGCCGCCCCCCGCCCATGCCCCACGTGCAGCGGACCGGTCGGGTTTGCGGACACGAATTCCACCTGCACTTTGCGGCCCGCACCGACGGTGCTACGGCCAAACTCATGGCCTTGCTCGTGCACCTTGCGGACGATTTCGAGTTGCGCCTCCGGAGCGAGCTTGAAGTTGATGAACCCGGGGCCTGCAATCTGAATGTCCGCAACCAGCGCATCCTGAGGGATGGCCTGAACCAGCTTCTGTGCCAGCTCCCTTGGCGACTTCCGGGCCGCCTTCGCCAAAACCATGGCCGTGTTAGCGGCGAAATCGCCGTGCTGCGGGTCGCGAGCCCGTTCTAACATGAAAGGTTCCGTTGGGCTGGAAGGAATATCACCGTTGGCTTTCAGTGTTTCCACAGCCTGCTGCAGCAGGTGGGTCAGTCGTTTCTTGATCATGAAAGGGAAAGTGCTAAACACTCAAGAGGAAACCAGCGCGAGCGGGCTGCGCTGGTGAAGGCAACGTGTTCGTCATGCTCACGGCAGGCACCCGGGGTGCCGGACCGGTCGAGGATTCGCTTTACCCTCGCATTATCCTAAAATCGCCGGACCCGATACAAACTGGAGTCGTCGCCAAGGCAGCCGCACTGCGACGATTCGCTCCTTGAGGAAACCCGATGGACACCTCCGAAATCATCCGCCGCCTCCGCATCGGTCTCGCACTGGTCGTCGGCTTTCTGACCGGCAAGGCGTTGGCCGCCACGCTGCAACATCACGCCTCCGAATTCTTTATCGGCGGGTTCCTGTTGGGTTTCATTTTCACGCAGCTGACTTTCCGGGCATTCGACAGTTGGACCGGTAGAGGGAACATTCCGCCTGATGAGCGGGCGGATCATCCCTGAATCGGAACAACCGTACCCCGCTGGGGTTCTGGAACTCGGAATGTTGGCTCGAGAGGCGGCATGCTGCAAGGCAGCGCGAAGCGGGCAAGCGGCGGAACGACCGCCCGCCCATCCGCCGGTTGGCGGGAATTCGGGAAGGTCGAGGCGAACTCGCTGCTGTTGGCGGCGTCCCGTCCCGGCGGTGAACGACCTCGGGACGGGACCGGTGCGTTGGATGTCTAGAAGCTGAACCAGCCGGAGCCAAAGGCTGACGCGAACACCAGGCTGACGATGCTCATCAGCTTGATCAGGATGTTCAACGAAGGACCACTGGTATCCTTGAAAGGGTCCCCGACCGTATCCCCTACGACCGCGGCCTTGTGCGCCTCCGAGCCCTTCCCGCCGAACTGGCCGGACTCAATCCACTTCTTGGCGTTATCCCAGGCGCCTCCAGCGTTCGCCATCATCACCGCGAGCAGAAAACCGGAACTGGTGGTTCCGATCAGCAAGCCCGCGAGCGCCTCCTTGCCCAGCGCGAAACCCACCAGCAGAGGTACCGACACGGCTAACGCGCCGGGAATGATCATTTCCCGCAGTGCTGCTTCGGTGCAGATGCCGACGCACGCTTTGTAGTCGGGATGTCCCGTGCCTTCCATCAGACCCGGAATCTCGGCGAATTGGCGGCGCACCTCGATGACGATATCGTGTGCGGCCTTGCCGACGGCCATCATGGTCAGTGCCGAGAACAGATACGGCAGCATGGAACCGATCAGAATACCGGGGAGCATGCTCGGACTCAGCAGGCTCGGACTGTCGATCTTGGCCGCTGTGACGAAGGCGGCCAACAATGCCAACGCGGTCAAGACCGCCGAGCCGATGGCAAAGCCCTTGCCTGTGGCCGCCGTCGTATTGCCCAGGCTGTCGAGCGCATCGGTGCGGTGGCGCACTTCCTTGGGCAGGTGGCTCATTTCCGCGATCCCACCGGCATTGTCGGCGACCGGACCGTAGGCATCTGTCGCCAGGGTCACCCCCAGCGTGCTCAGCATCCCGACACCGGCCAGCGCCACTGTGTAGAGGCCCGCGGTAATCGAACCGTCCGCCATGATGCCCAACCAGATGCTCAGCAGGATCGCCACCGCAACGATCAGTACCGGAGCCACCGTGCTCATCATCCCCACGGCCAGCCCCTGGATGATCGTCGTCGCCGCCCCGGTGCGCGTGGCATTCGCAATTCCCCGCGTCGGCTTTTCGGTGTAGGAGGTATAGTACTCCGTGGCATACGCGATCCCGTTGCCGGCGACCAGGCCGACCAGAATGACTAGCCAGTAGTTGATGCTGACCCCGGACAGCAGCACCGCGAACAGGGAGAGGCCCAACACCACGGCCGAGGCGCCCCAGACCGAGCGCCGAAGCGCGTTCAACAGATCTTCCAGACTCGCGTTCTCGTCAATCTTCGCCACGAAGCGCTGAAAATACGCGTTGAAGAGCGTCCGCACGCGAAGCCACACTGAAGGGGCGGGCTGCTGGCTGAAGTCCGTTTCGGCGGCTTCAGGCAGGCTGTTCTCGTGACCCATCACCATATAGATCCCGAACAGCGCCGAAATCACTCCCACAGAGGCGACCAGAAACGGCAGACCCACGAATGCCGGGGACGCATCCCCGCCGAACGTCGCGCCTAAAGTCGCCGCAGCGATGATCGAACCGCTGTAGCTCTCGAACAGATCGGCGCCCATACCTGCGACGTCGCCGACATTGTCGCCGACATTGTCGGCGATCGTCGCCGGGTTGCGCGGATCGTCTTCGGGAATGCCCTGTTCTACTTTTCCGACCAGATCCGCACCCACGTCGGCTGCCTTGGTGTAGATCCCGCCGCCGACGCGGGCGAACAGAGCAATGCTGCTGGCACCGAAACCGAAGCCGGTGATGTAGCTGAGGTAGTTCGGGTCGCTACGGAACAGCATGTACAACGCGCTCATGCCCAGCAGGCTGAAGCTGACCACCGACATGCCCATGATCGCGCCGCTGCCGAAAGCGACACGCAGCCCTTGGTGTAAGCCGTCACGGGCTGCCGTCGCGGTGCGCACATTCGCGCGCACCGCGACATACATACCGAGGTAGCCCGCTCCGGCGGAGGCGATGGAACCCGCGACGAAGCACAGCGCGGTCTGCCAAGACAGAAACAACAGAATGATCGCAGAGACGATGGCGACAAAAATCGCCAGAACCCGATACTCACGACCCAAGAACGCGGCGGCCCCTTCCTGGATGGCCGCCGCGATCTGCTGCATGACTTCGGTTCCCTGGTCGTAGGCCAGCACCCGACGAAACTGCCAAATGACATAGCCGATGCCGATGAGTCCTGCGACGGCCGCGATCGATACAGATAAAGTGGTTTGCGCAAAAATAACTAAATCCCCCCTGCAATGCGATGGAATAGGTCAGTACTTAAGGTGTGCAATCTGCTCGTCGGACAGCGCTTCGTCGCGGCGCAGACGCGGCCTGACGGTTTTGAACGAATGCCGTCTTCCAGCGTCGATGCCGGCTGTCAAAGATTCGCCAGGCGCCACCAACGGGCATGATCCCGACGCAGTACCTCGGGCGAGGGCATCCGGTAGTAACTGAGGTGAGTGCCGTTGCCCACGAAGAAACCGGTCTTCACCATCCGGTAGGGAAATTCCGCGGTGTGTGCACGCTGCACCAGTTTGGTCTGTTTGGTTTCCGGGTCCAGCACCAACAGGGCTTCGCGCAAATGGTGAATGTATGGATAGGGCAGATCACCCAAGGGTCCGTGTTCCGGGTCATCGGCCAGCGCGCCGAGTCCGAGTTCGACGAAGGCCAGCGCAGGGTACCGGATAAATTTGGTCGGCTCACTGGTCACCGTGCGGTAATACTTCACGGGATCGAGCGTACTGACGAGCAAGCCGCCGGCCGGGGTCAAGTCCTGGTAGAGATGGCGAGTCGCCTCTTTCTCCTCTACGGGTTGCTCGGGTGTCAGCGCCAACGTTTGCCCGTAGCTCGTGCTCAGATGGAGCAAGCCCAGAGATTCGACCGGGATGTGTTCCAGGACGCGGTACACGGAAATGTAAACGGAATGCTTCGGTCGGCCGTCCGGGTGGGGCACGCAGCGCGCAATGCCCTCGTCGATTGCAAAATAAGGATCTCGGAAATCGGGGTCGACGTCGAAAAAGACAGCTTGCCCTTTGGTCTTGCATTGATGGCCGGTCGCGTAATACTGCCCGAACTCGTCGGGGGGAAGCATGGACGCGATGAGCGCCTCGGGGATCAGGGAGAGATAAAGGTACACGGTCATAACAGGTTACTCGTTCCGTTCAGTTGGGTCCGTCGAGCGATTCGGCGGAGAAAATTCCTGCTTC